>NZ_JASNGE010000099.1:0-518 GCF_030164735.1 Bacillus sp. RB3 | reverse complement strand
TGATTATATCAGAGGTGAAATAAAAAGGAAAACCTTTTGGCTACGCCAAACCGAAATTCATCTCCCACCTATCGTTGGGCTACGTCCTTCACACGCTTGAGGAAGGAGAATTCTTTCGGGAAGTTCGTTAAAATAAAGGAAAATGCTATTTAACAGTAAAAATGTAGTAAAAACTCTTCTATAGGCAAGAAGAGTTTTTTTAGTCTATAGTGTTCTGTAGGGATTAGTATTTTTATCATTAAAAACAATAAATAAATATATATAAATATAATGTATATGTGTTATTATGATTACGTTGGAAAATAAAGTATATTTTCATTCGTAAAAATAATTAGGAGAAGAAGGGGAAATAGTATGAAAATGAAAAAAATGATTTTAACAGGTGTAGTACTTGCAGCAACAACTTTAACATCTTTATCAAATGTACAGGCAGATACAACATTTAAAGATGTTCCAGCAAATCACTGGTCTACAAAAGCAATTTATGATTTAACAAATCGTAAAGTAGTGCAAGGGTA
>NZ_JASNGE010000098.1:0-651 GCF_030164735.1 Bacillus sp. RB3 | reverse complement strand
TGGTCATCTCCCTGTCAAGTAGACAGTAATAAAAAGAGTATTATGCCACGGCCTTTTCCCGATATTCTATCGGGGAAAGGCCGTGAAGTTTTTCTTGGAATCTTTCTGTATTATAAAATTGAATATATTCTTGAATTGCTCGGTAGGCCATTTCATATGTTTTTGGGCACACTAAATACAACTTCTCTGTTTTTAAATGTGAGAAGAATGATTCGATACACGCATTATCAAAACAGTTTCCACGTCTAGAATGACTACCGACAAATCCTAATTTCTCTAACTGTTTTGCGTAGGATTTAGATGTATATTGAAACCCTTGATCTGAATGGAAAAGGGGCTTAGTAGTTAATGACTTCCCTTCTAATTGACGTAATGTAGTTAAAACCAAATCTAAATCATTTCTTGAAGATAGCTTCCAGGCAACAATTTCATTGTTGTATAAATCTAACACAGCTGACAAATAGGCAAATTGTTCTCCGATTCGTACATAAGTAATATCTGTTACGAATTTTTGATTTTGCTTTTCAGCTTGAAACTCTCGATTCAAATGATTTTTAAATACCACAGATGTTTTTCTTCCATAAAACGGACGTTTTTTTCGAATGATAGATTGAATACCCAGCTCTCTCATAAGACGACGAACACGTTTAT
>NZ_JASNGE010000097.1:0-683 GCF_030164735.1 Bacillus sp. RB3 | reverse complement strand
AGCAACGTAAATAAAAGGGCATGCAGTCGTATCTGCAGCCCTTTTTAGGAGGAATTCAAGATACCATTAGGACACGTATTGGTAAACAGGTTCAAAAATAGTATGTGTGAAAAGAAAAAGTCCTATACCAAAAGTAGACAGGACCTTATCTTTTTACATTTTAAAAAATGAAATTCTGTCCTTTTGAAATCAGTACAGCACACACTTGGTTTGAAATGAAATTAGAAAAAGTATACATGAAAATGGCAGACAACTATTTTGTTGCCTGCCGGTGCCAGTGGGTTGAATGAGTTAGTCAATTCAATAAATTGTGCTATCCCATTACCAGACGAGTGAAGCCGCTAGTTCAAACCGCTTAGACATAGTTTGTCTAATAAAGAAAAAATTATGAGTAGAAATTTTGTTTGCTCTATATGAAAAGATAAATAGATATTCATCAGACAAGGATAATTTAGCATATCTTGAATAGGGTGTAGGAACTAATTAAGGAAAAGGAATTTTGTTTAGGAAGGGACTGACTCAGGAGTGGGACTTTCGGACAGGGTTTGGGGAGCGATGATTGCCTTTGGCATTGCGACTAATATCGTTGCTTGTATGATGGCAGTATACATTCAAAAATATGAGCTAATGATAAATCATCTTACAAATATTTTATTTTTAATAATTATCTCTTTAACGTTTAT
>NZ_JASNGE010000096.1:0-748 GCF_030164735.1 Bacillus sp. RB3 | reverse complement strand
GAAAACCGACTGATATTTGATTTTAGTCGGTTTCTATACTATTTGAGAGAAGGTAGACACTATGTGTGGAATTGCAGGGTGGATAGACTGGTCTAAAGACCTGTCTCATGAACAAGAAACGTTAAAAAAAATGACAGATGCTATCATTCACCGAGGGCCTGATGCAGAGGGGCATTGGTTTTCAAAACGAGCGGCATTAGGTCATCGACGTCTCATCGTCATTGATCCTGAAGGTGGCCTTCAACCTATGCTGTATAAAGATGGAAATGATACGATTGGCCTTACGTTCAATGGAGAAATTTATAACTATCAAGAATTACGTAAAGAACTTGAGGAGAAAGGTCATAAATTTCAGACCAAGTCAGATACAGAGGTGTTACTACATGCTTACTTAGAGTGGCAAGAAGATTGTGTTCAACACTTAAATGGGATTTTTGCTTTTGGTATTTGGGATGAAAGATTTGGGAAATTGATGCTTGGTCGTGACCATCTAGGCGTGAAGCCTTTATTTTTCGCTCAAAGGGGAAGCTCAATTCTCTTTGGTTCAGAGTTAAAAGTTTTACTTTCGCATCCACTTGTAGATGCTGAGGTAGATAAAGAAGGACTTTCTGAAATATTCTGTCTTGGACCAACACGTACTCCTGGTCATGCTATTTTCAAGGATATACATGAAGTGCGTGCTGGGCATTACATGACGTTTACCTCTAATGGCTCGACTACGACACAGTATTGGAAACTTGAAAGTAAA
>NZ_JASNGE010000095.1:0-808 GCF_030164735.1 Bacillus sp. RB3 | reverse complement strand
GGTGTAGTGGTTAACATGCCTGCCTGTCACGCAGGAGATCGCCGGTTCGACCCCGGTCGGGACCGCCATTTTAACTTCTGCTATATAGCAGTTGTTTTTTATTGGACATTATGGTACAATAAAATTTGTCTTTGAAAAGAAGATAATTATTTCGATGGGCTATAGCCAAGCGGTAAGGCAACGGACTTTGACTCCGTCATGCGCTGGTTCGAATCCAGCTAGCCCAGCCATTTACGAGCCATTAGCTCAGTTGGTAGAGCATCTGACTTTTAATCAGAGGGTCGAAGGTTCGAGTCCTTCATGGCTCACTTTTGTTTTTTCCGCGCGGTCGTGGCGGAACGGCAGACGCGCTAGGTTGAGGGCCTAGTGGGGGGAACCCCGTGGAGGTTCAAGTCCTCTCGGCCGCATCAAAAAATCTTAAAAAAGTACTTGCATTTGAAAATGTAGTATGATAAGATAATTGAGTCGCCAAATTACAACGACGAAAAAACATCATGAATAAGCGCCCGTAGCTCAATTGGATAGAGCGTTTGACTACGGATCAAGAGGTTAGGGGTTCGACTCCTCTCGGGCGCGCTTTTATTAACGGGAAGTGGCTCAGCTTGGTAGAGCACCTGGTTTGGGACCAGGGGGTCGCAGGTTCAAATCCTGTCTTCCCGACCACGCGGGTGTAGTTTAGTGGTAAAACAAGAGCCTTCCAAGCTCTGGTCGAGAGTTCGATTCTCTTCACCCGCTTTTAGTTCTTTGAAAACTGAACGAAACAAACAACGTGAAACGTCAATTTTTATTTTAGATGCTAGACAAACTA
>NZ_JASNGE010000094.1:0-860 GCF_030164735.1 Bacillus sp. RB3 | reverse complement strand
ACATTGAATAAACGACATATTTTTATAGGTGCTGCAATGAGCAGTATTTTATTATTATCTGCATGTGGTAATTCTGATAATCTTGTTACATCAAAATCAGGAAATTTGACACAAGAAGAATTTAATAAAAAGTTAAAAGAAACAGCAGGAAAACCTGTTTTACAACAAGTAATGTTAGACAAGATTTTATTAGATAAATATAAAGTTTCAGATGATGAAGCAAAGAAAAAAGTTGAAGAATTAAAAAAACAAATGGGCGATAATTTTAAAGCCTATTTAACACAAGCTGGTGCTAAAGATGAAGATGATCTTAAAACGAAAATAAAAACGCAAATAGCCTTTGAAAAAGCTGTTAAAGCTTCAGTTACGGAAAAGGAAATGAAAGATTACTATAAACCAAAATTAAAGGCAAGTCATATTTTAGTAAAAGATGAAAAAACAGCGAAAGAAATAAAAGAAAAATTAAATAATGGAGAAGATTTTGCAGCATTAGCAAAACAATATTCAGAAGATCCTGGTTCAAAAGAAAAAGGTGGAGAATTGCCTGAGTTTGGTCCAGGTGAAATGGATTCTAAATTTGAAGAAGGTGCTTATAAATTAGAAGCTGGACAAGTAAGTGATCCAATAAAATCTTCTCATGGTTACCATATTATTAAATTAACAGAGAAAAAAGAGTTAAAACCTTTTGATCAAGAAAAAGATAATATTCGTAAGGAACTAGAACAGAAGCGTTCACAAGATCAACAATGGCAACAACAATTCTTTAAAGATTTATTCAAGAAAGCAGATATAAAAATAACAGATAAGGATTTAAAAGATACTTTTAAAGAATTTGAAAAATAAAGCTATGTACAAAAAAA
>NZ_JASNGE010000093.1:0-861 GCF_030164735.1 Bacillus sp. RB3 | reverse complement strand
ATGTCTTTTAACCACTCATATCTCTTTCGCTTCTTGATCTTTGTAAATCGTTTCTGTAAAGCTAACTGTGAAACAGATTTTCCAAATAGCTTATAGTATCTATCACTCATTCTTTTACAATAGTTATAAGCGAATCTTGCAGCACCAGCATGGTTTCTAAGCACTTTTTCTTGTTCAGGCGTTGGGATTAGTCTAACTTTCTTCGCCAATATCATCAGAATGTAACTCCTTTAATGAAAGATTTGTTCTTCTGAATCGTAGCGTGTTCCACCAGCATTCTCCTGAGATCACTCGGATGCAAACCTGTTAATTCTGATACTTGACTAACTCGTAAAAATTTCATTATTATTCTTACCTCATTGAACCTAACATAGCACATACGTTCGATATATTCAATGAGGTTTGATAGATTTAATTAAATGTATCTCGTTCAACTAAGGGCGCAACTCCTTAGCCAGTTCTCTTATGAACTTCTCATGTTTTCACATGAGCGCAGACTATATGTTTATCTCTTTAGAGATAGAGGATTTTTCCACCACCATAGGCTTGTGATGTACTCTCGTCAGTTATACGAGATAGTCGTTGAACGTTCATCCTATCCATTTTGACTTAGATGATTCGAGGCGGAAGACCCATTGTTCTAGTGTTTAGGATTTAACCTTGCACCATCTGATTGATTTTTTCTGCTTTCGCAACATTCACGCTCGCCATTTCTAGCCACGTTGTAGTTCAATCAGCTTTAGGGATTGCCCGCAGTTAACCCTCACTACTAGCCAATCACTTGACTAGCAGGGCTTACTGATATATTTAATTAACTTTCGTTATAATTGGTTAAATAAATCGTAACAGTTAGTTACCCTT
>NZ_JASNGE010000092.1:0-890 GCF_030164735.1 Bacillus sp. RB3 | reverse complement strand
TCTTCATTCGCTTCAATTCCTTTTAAGCAATTATCTGTAAAGGCACGGAAACCGTTATTCATAATGCTAATCGATTGAAGTAAGTTGAAAACAAGTACTGGTTCCATAACGTTTAATTCTAATTGTCCTGCTTCTGAAGCAAGGCAAATTGTATGGTCATTACCAATTACTTGGAACGCAATTTGATTAATTACTTCTGGCATAACAGGGTTTACTTTCCCTGGCATAATAGATGAACCTGGTTGACGAGCTGGTAACATAATTTCCGCTAAGCCAACACGTGGACCTGATGCCATTAAGCGAAGGTCATTCGCGATTTTAGACATATTCATCATACATACTTTAAGTGCTGCAGATACTTCAGTATAAGCATCCGTATTTTGCGTCGCATCTACTAAATCTTCTGCACCAACAAGCGGTAGTTCACTAATTGCAGCTAAATGTTTTACAACTGCTTCAATATATTCTGGATCTGCATTTAAGCCTGTACCAACTGCAGTTGCTCCCATGTTCACTTCATATAAGTGTTGACGTGATTGCTGAATGCGTTTCATATCACGTTCAAGTACACGTGAGTATGCTTTAAACTCTTGTCCAAGGCGGATTGGCACAGCGTCTTGTAAATGTGTACGTCCCATTTTAATCACATGATCGAACTGTTCGGCTTTTAATTCAAATACATCATGCATATAACCCATCGTTTGTAATAAGCCTTCTAATGCATTTAACGTTGCGATATGAATCGCCGTTGGGAATGCATCATTTGTTGATTGGGCCATATTTACATGACTATTTGGACTAATATAATGATAGTCTCCCTTTTCCATTCCTAATAATTCAAGAGCACGATTGGCAATGACTTCATTTGCATTCATGTTCATTGAAGTACC
>NZ_JASNGE010000091.1:0-1019 GCF_030164735.1 Bacillus sp. RB3 | reverse complement strand
AAAGGGGAACGTCTTCATACATATTCCCTGAATTTCATCAATGATGAAAAAGACTTTGAGCAAGACTTCCTTCGTTTTGATCGTGATGAACCTTGGGTGAAACGTGTGGCTGAATATGTAGGAACAAAGCATCATTCTATAGAGATAGGATCAGATAGTTTAATAGAGTATTTATTAACTCCAATGCGAGCGCGTGATCTACCTGGAGTTGGAGAACTAGAAACGTCTCTTTATTTGCTATTTAAGGAAATGAAGAAAGACGCAACAGTTGCACTTTCAGGCGAATCCGCAGATGAAGTATTCTCAGGGTATCCATGGTTCCATCAAGAGAAGTTTCTAGATGCAGAGATATTCCCTTGGAGTGTTAATTTATGGTATAGTACAGAAATTTTATCAGAGGATTTTAAAGCGAAGATTAGCCCTGAAAAATATCAAAAACAAAAATTTGAAGATGCAGTTGCTGAGGTTCCCTTTTTAGAAGGTGAAAGTGATCTGCAAATGAAGCAACGTCAAATGTCTTACATGTTTATTACACGTTTCTTGCCATTTATGCTAGAACGAAAAGATCGCACAAGTATGATGAATGGCTTTGAAGTACGAGTTCCATTTTGCGATTACCGGCTTGTAGAATACCTATGGAATGTCCCATTCGAAATGAAAAGCATAGACAATATTGAAAAAGGTATTTTACGTAGAGCTTTTGAAAATGTACTTCCAGAGGATGTACGTTATCGCAAAAAAAGTGCATATCCAAGCACTAAGGATGCCTCTTATCTACAAGGTATTAGTGATTGGATGTTACATGTGTTGAACAATCCTGAATCACCTATTTTGCCATTAATTAATGTAGAAAGAGTTCGTGCTATTGCAGAAGGAAAAGACGAAGTAATTTCAGGTAATGATGCACGAGGTATAATAGATTATTTACTTCAAGTTAATAGTTGGCTAGAGGAATATAATATTAAATTAATATGGTAGATGTAATTTTCAAATAAAGAGAATAGCTGAAACATCAATGA
>NZ_JASNGE010000090.1:0-1279 GCF_030164735.1 Bacillus sp. RB3 | reverse complement strand
ATGGTCTTACCCCTGTCAAGTAGACAGTAATAGATTAGGTGTCTTTTCATTAAGCAGCCTTAGTTCCAAATTCAATAGGACTAAGGTTGTTTAATCTTTTTTGAAATCTTTTGTTATTGTAATAGCCCATATATCTTTTAGTAGCCTTAAAAACTTCTGCTTTTTCATGAAACGTATGTCTATAAAAGCATTCTGCCTTAAAATGACTAAAAAAACTCTCTATACATGCATTATCGTAACAATTTCCCTTCCTAGACATACTCACAGTTATTTTGTGCTTTTTAAGTAATTGGTTATATTTTTTTGACGTATACTGATAACCTCGGTCGCTATGTAATACTGTTTCGTGGACTTTTCTTTTTCTTAAGGCTTTATTGACTGTGTCTGTAACTAATTTTAAATTGTTGTATTCGCTCATTTGGTAGGCCACAACTTCGTTATTGTAAAGGTCTAGTATCACGGAAAGATATATGCGCTTATTGTTAAAGGTAAGATAGGTTATATCTGTAACCCATTTTTCATTTGGTCTTGTAGTTGAAAACTCTCTGTTTAACAGATTTTCCGACACGACGCATTGTTCTTTTAAACCAAAATGCCTCCACTTTTTCTTTCGAATCTTAGCTTGTATCCCCATTTTCCTCATTAAACGATATACTCTTTTGTGATTTACCTGTAAACCATAATACTTTTTGAGCCATATACAAATTCTTCGGTAACCATAGCTTCCATTTATATCTGGATCTCGTTCGCATTCTACTATTTTAGACATGATAAATTGATCCTCTTTCATCTTTTCAGAGGGATCGTTGATTCTTTTTTCCCACTTATAATATCCACTTCTTGAAACATCTGCAATTTCACAAAGCAATACAATTGAAAAGTTCTGTTTTAAGGTATGAATGACTTCGTATTCTACTGATTTACTTTTGTTGACCTCATCTCCTTTTTCGTAGCTAATAGCTTTTTTAAGTATGCGTTTTCCGCTTCTAATCGTTGTATTCTAGCGTCTTGACTGACTTCATTTGTTTGTTTAGATCTTCCACGTTTTTCTTGTAGGCCCAGAATCCCCTCATTTTCATATTTTTTAATCCATCTATCTATAACTGAATATGTAACTCCCAATTCCTTCCCAATTAATTTGCTTCCAATTCCTCTATGTGAGTACAATTCAATAGCTTTCATTTTAAAATCAATTGAAAAAGTTCTTCTAATTTTCCCCATAAAAAATCCCCTCCATAATAAACAGTAAAGTAACTTTCTTTCAACTGTCTACTATAAG
>NZ_JASNGE010000009.1:0-190738 GCF_030164735.1 Bacillus sp. RB3 | reverse complement strand
AAGAAGGCTTGAGCCGTATGATGGGAAACTGTCACGTACGGTTCTGAGGGGAGTTGGGGGCAGCGATGCCCTCCGCTTACCCGACTAAATAAGCTATCCATATGGATAGCTTATTTACATATTTTTTTGTTTAGCGTGTTTTTTTCAAAAATAATGGCGATGCCTCAAGAAATGGATAAAAAATAAAAATCATCGGAAACGAAAGCTTTTAAAATCCCGTTCCTAATTTAAAATGTAAAAAGAATGAAATAGTATGGTAGCGGGAAGAAAGTAGTAAAATTAAGCATCCGAGTAGGAGTATAGAGTGATAACATGTTACAATACAGCTAAGAACATGCAATAAAGGAGAGTTTTTTACGTGAAGATTAAAGCAATTGAACCGACGCCAAGTCCAAATACAATGAAAGTTATTTTGAATGAAGTATTACCATCAGGAGCGCGTAATAATTATACAAATGAAAATAAAGAACAAGCACCAATGCAAGTGCAAGAAATTTTGAAAATTGAAGGCATTAAAGGTGTATATCATGTAGCCGACTTTTTAGCAGTGGAGCGAAATGCGAAGTATGACTGGAAAGTTTTATTACAACAAGTTCGTGCTGTTTTCGGCGAAGAAGTATTGGAAGAAAGTGAAGAACAACAACTTGCTCATTTTGGAGAAGTGAAAGTGTTTGTTCAAATGTTCTTTACAATTCCAATGCAAGTAAAGTTAACAGATGGAACGACGGAAGAACGTGTTGGTTTACCAGATCGTTTTAAAGAATCAATTATGAAAGTGCAAATGTCTGCACCAAACGTTGTAAAAGAGCGTAAATGGGTAGAACAAAGTACACGTTACGGTAATTTTGAAGAAATTGGGAAAGAAGTAGTGGAAGAGATTGTTGCTGCTTATTCAGAAGAACGTGTAAATGAAACGGTTAAAGAATTATTAAATCAAGCAGGTGCTGTTGAAGTAACGATTCAAAAGCGTGAGCCATATAAAGTAACAGAAGAGATGATGAAAGATTCTGACTGGAAAAACCGTTTTGCAGCATTAGAACAAATGGATCCTACTGAAGAAGATATTCCAGTGTTGAAGATGGCGTTAGATGATGAAAAAGTTTCAATACGCCGCTTAGCAACAGCGTATTTAGGTATGGTAAAAGGTGATGAAGTATTACCGTTATTATATAAAGCGTTGTTAGATCGCTCTGTAAGTGTTCGCCGTACTGCAGGAGATTGTTTATCAGATGTAGGTGATCCGACAGCGATGTTCGTTATGATTAAATCTCTGAAAGATCCAAGTAAATTAGTACGCTGGCGTGCAGCGATGTTCTTATTTGAACTTGGAGATGAAAGTGCGATTCCAGCATTAAAAGCAGCGCAAGATGATCCAGAGTTTGAAGTAGCGATGCAAGCACGTCTAGCATTAGAGCGTATTGAAGGCGGAGAAGAAGCAAAAGGTTCTGTAAGGAAACAAATGACGGAGTCACGTAAAGGGGAATAATGTATGATTGTTTTCTATGATAGTTGGTGTCCGATGTGTACGGCCGTTGCAGAACGTACGAAAAAATTAGATAAAAAGGGTAAGATGAAATTTGTTTCATTTCGAAATGAAGATGTAGTTGAGAAGTATGAGCTTTCTCAAGAACTACAAAGTAAGATGGAACAAAGACTGTATATTTTTAAAAATAATAAGTGGTATGACGGTATTCAGAGCATAGATGTATTAGCAAAGGCCGTTCCATCTTATTGGTTTGCAGTTCCTTTTATAAAGCTATCTATCGTACTTGGTTTTGGAAGTAAAGTATACGATTATATCGCTAACAATAGAAAACTTGTTCCAGTGGGACATTGCCGCGGTGGGGTTTGTGAAATCCCTACAAAAAAATGAAATCATCGTTATCTTTCTTTTGCACCTATTAATAGAGCGTGATATGATGAATTTGGAATGAAAGTTGAAGGAGAGATTACAAGATGTCAAATGCTTATGAAGAATACATGCGCCAAATGGTAATCCCAATGCGCCAAGAGTTAGTGCGTTCTGGGTTTGAAGAGTTAACTACAGAAGAAGCTGTAACAGAATTTATGGAAAATACATCAGGTACAACTTTAGTAGTTGTAAACTCTGTTTGTGGTTGTGCAGCTGGTTTAGCACGTCCATCAGCAGGTCAAGCGGTTGTTCGTGCTGAAAAACAACCTGATCATCTTGTAACTGTATTCGCAGGTCAAGATAAAGATGCTACTGCAAAAATGCGTGAATACTTCGGAGAAATTCCTCCCTCTTCACCATCTATGGCATTATTAAAAGGAAAAGAAGTTGTTCACTTCATTCACCGTCATGAAATTGAAGGTGCAACTATGGACGAAATTATTACGAACTTAGAACAAGCTTTCGAAAAGAATTGCTAAAGAAGGGGGAGAGTAAATCTCCCTCTTTTCTTTATATAGAGGTGAAACAATGATCGTAACAACAGCAGGAAGAACGAATAAAGAAATGACAGATTATGCAAAGCAGGTAGCCGCAGAATTAAATCGTTCATTCGTTAAACGTAATGACATACCAGTACATAAGCTACATGAGCAGTATGAACAAGATGTGCTTGTCGTAGGGAAGAACCGATTAGCTATTTATCCAAAAGGTACGGAAGAATCGTTTTTCTTTCATCCGAACTCAGCGATGTTTCGTGTGAAAAGGTTAATGCGTGGAGAACACGATCCGTTTGTACAAGCCACGCAATTAGAGAGAGGAATGACAGTGTTAGATTGTACGCTCGGGATGGCATCAGATAGTATTGTAGCTAGTTATGTTGTTGGTGAAAGCGGAAAAGTAACAGGACTTGAAGGCAATGAGTATATGGCTTATATTATGGAAAATGGTTTGAAAACATGGTCTTCATCCGTTTCTGAAATTGATGAAGCAATGCAAAGAATTCAAGTAAAGAAAACGGAGCATTTTTCATTTTTAGCGCAATGTGAAGACAATAGTTACGATGTCGTTTACCTTGATCCGATGTTTGAAGAAACTGTCATAGAATCCGACGGAATTAAAGGATTAAAACACTTCGCTTTGTATCATGATATTACTGACGAAACAATTGCGGAGGCAAAACGAGTGGCGAGAAAACGTGTCGTTTTAAAAGATCATTTTCGTAGTTCTAGATTTGAAAAACACAATTTTTATGTATACAAAAGAAAAAGTGCTAAGTTTCACTTTGGTGTAATTGACCCTTGCTAATTGTTTGAAAAGATGTATAATAAGCAATAATTAATTAAATATACTGTCTGTGATGAAGAGAGTAGTCTTTTTTAGAAGGAAAGCGAGCTAGGGATGGTGTGAGCCTAGTACGGAAGAAAAAGATGAAGCGCACTTCGGAGATGCTTCTTGAACGAATAGTAGAGAAAGCCGAGGCCCCCTGTCCTCGTTATAAACGGGAAAGTGGTTCGTAACGAACAACAAGGGTGGTACCACGGGTTAAAACTCGTCTCTTTTTAGAGACGAGTTTTTTGTGTTTTAAAAAATAAGGAGGTTGTATCATGGATTATAACATGCAGTTTGTGGAAAGTTTATCTAATATTTTCACGAATGAATTAACGCAAAAACAAATTTTAGATTTAATTGAAACACCGAAACAAGATGAATTTGGAGATGCAGCGTTCCCATGCTTTTCATTAGCGAAGCAATATAAAAAAGCACCAGCTCTTATCGCAAAGGAAGTTGCTGAGAAATTCAATGATCCGTTTTTTACGAAAGTAGAAGCCGTTGGTCCTTATGTAAATGTATTTTTCAATCGTGAAACTGTAAGTGATGCAGTATTAAAAACAGTTTTAGCGGAGAAAGAAGAGTTCGGTCAAAACCACTTTGGCTGTGAAAAAACAGTAGTAATTGATTATTCCTCTCCTAATATCGCGAAACCTTTTTCGATGGGGCATTTACGTTCTACAATGATAGGAAATTCGCTGAAACATATCGCTGCAAAATGTGGTTATGAAGTTGTAGGGATTAATTATATAGGAGATTGGGGAACACAGTTTGGAAAGTTAATTACGGCTTATAAAAAATGGGGAAATGAAGCAGTAGTTAAAGAAGATCCAATACGTGAGCTATTTAAGTTATATGTCCAATTCCATGAAGAGGTAAAAGACGACGAAGAACTAGAGGAAGAAGGACGTGCTTGGTTTAAGAAATTAGAAGAAGGTGATGAAGAAGCGGTAGAGCTTTGGAATTGGTTCCGTCATGAGTCCCTTAAAGAATTTTCTCGCATTTATGAACTTCTCGGCGTAGAATTTACTAATTTTCAGGGAGAAGCATTTTATAATAATTTAATGGAAGATTTTATTGGGATTTTAGAAGAACATGAGTTGCTTGAAGAATCAGAAGGTGCATTAGTCGTTAATTTAGAAGAAGAAGGAATGCCGCCTTGTTTAATTAGAAAATCAGATGGTGCGACGATTTATGCAACGCGTGATTTAACGGCAGCTTTATATCGTCAAAACACTTATGGGTTTGATAAAGCGCTATATGTTGTTGGTCCAGAACAAAGCTTACATTTCAATCAATTTTTCACCGTATTAAAAAAACTTGGCTATACTTGGGTTGATGGTATGGAACACGTACCGTTTGGCTTCATTTTAAAAGATGGTAAGAAAATGTCGACACGTAAAGGAAGAGTTATTTTGCTTGAAGAAGTACTCGAAGAAGCAATCGAACTTGCAAAACAAAATATTGAAGAGAAAAATCCAAACTTAAAACAGAAAGAAGAAGTAGCAAAGCAAGTCGGTGTTGGTGCAGTCATCTTCCACGATTTAAAAAATGAGCGTATGCATAATATCGAATTCTCATTAGAAAATATGCTGAAATTTGAAGGAGAAACAGGACCTTACGTACAGTACACACATGCACGTGCTTGCTCTATTTTAAGAAAAGAAAGTGTAGAATTTGAAACATGTACGTTTGCTTTAAAAGATGATTATAGCTGGAGTGTCGTAAAATTACTTAATAAATTCCCTCAAGTAATTGAAGCAGCTTTCAATAAAAATGAGCCATCTATTATTTCGAAATATATATTAGATGTAGCACAATCATTCAATAAATATTACGGTAATGTTCGTATATTAGAAGAGAGCGAAGAAAAAGACAGCAGACTCGCATTGGTTTATGCTGTGACGGTTGTATTAAAAGAAGGATTACGTTTACTTGGGGTGGAGGCACCTGAGGAGATGTAACATAGTAGTAAACTGACAAACTGGGTCTAGTATAAACCTGGTTTGTTTTTTTATTGAATATATATTTTTTTTGCAAAATCAATTAAAATCTTTTTAGAGAGGGTGATTCATATTGATTCGAACTTTTATTTTACAAATTCCTTGTCATAGAAGATTAGATAGGAGTTTTTTTAAACTACAAAAGTACATACCTTTATGTGCGCGTTGTACAGGCATGCTTATTGGTATTTTAATGTTTCCAATTTATTTTTATATGACACCTTCATTTCTTTTGGCAATCATACTATCATTTTTTGCTCAAATTCCGTTACTTATCGATGGGTTCACCCAAAAGTGGAAATGGAGAAGTAGCTCAAATTTGCTAAGAATAACTACTGGTGTATTAAGCGGTAATGGTATGGGATTATTCATTTCCTCTAGTGTTATATGGATATTATCTTAAGATATATAGTAATGGAGGTATTTACATAGATGTTCTGGATTTACTTAATTCTAATTTTTATTTCAGGTGGAAGTGGAATTGGTTTTATGATTCAAAATAAGTATACAGAAGCAATAATAGCTTTTGTTATTTGTATACTATTGTTTGGGCTACTGTATTATTATCTTAAGAGAAACAAAAGAAAGAGAAAAGCAGATTGTGACGATTTAGACTGTACGGATTGTTTTGATTGTGATTGTACTTGTTAAATTTTTCTTCCAAATAAAAAGCTAGTGTATTATTAAAAATACACTAGCTTTTTTGCTTTGAAGTTTTAAGAAAAGTGTAGGAATACGGCTATTATATAGAGAACTTTAGTTTTGTATATAAAAGGAGGCGGGAAAATAATCTGTTTTGAACCACATTGGATTTCTAATATGGCTTCTTATTTACTAGATGGGGAGAAACAATCGGAATTTATTCAGCTAGGTGTTTTGCAGAAATTATTTGAAAGTGATACGCAAAGAAATGGTAAAGATGGCAATATAGGCATGAAAATACCGATATATTTAAGTGAATTAGGTGTGAAAAATATTGAATGTAGAGTAAGCGATAAAGTGAACTTTTTAGATTCAAATATGCATCACAATGATAAAAACGATTTGTATCAATCATTAAAAGAAGAGGGGATTGCAGGTGATCCGGGTGATAAGCAACAATTTGTAGAACGTTTAATAGCCAGAGGATTAACATATGATAATGCGCTAGCTCAATATGAAGCTGAACTACGATTTTTTAAAATATTTCATGTGTATTCTTCTTTTGTATACGCTCCCAATATGAAAATTACATTTGGTGACATAGTTTGTTAAAAGGTATGATGTATAAGGCTTGTCGTTTAATGTCGATAAGTCGATATTCGACATATAATCGCTGATATATGTTAAGAATCGGTCGATATAATTTGAAAATCGCCGATAAAATGAAAGAATCGCTGATATATTTGAATTATCGCCGATATAATTTTATGTACTAATTTCAGCTTCTACAAGATTAAAACCGCATGTTACGTTATTCCATATAATTAAACAAAATACGGAGAAAAACAATCATTTTTACTATATTTTGTTATAAATTTGAATAATATTAATTAATAACATCTATTATAAGAGATTTTAGTTGAATACATACTATATGGTGTGTAAAATCTAAGCAAGTAGCAGTTTAAATATAAATTCGAGGTGAATGCATGCTAGATTTTAAGCAGTTAGAAACTTGTTTAAAAGACAAGAGATTTGTAGATGGATTACAGGAAATAAATAATGAAATTGCATATATAAAAGAAACGAATACTTTATCCTATGTGAAGAATTGGCTTGCCAATATTCCTTCGCATAAGGAGTTCGATATATTAATTCGCCTTACTGATGAAGGGCTTATGCACCAATACAGTTCATTCCTCATTCGTTACGCTTATAAAAAATTCCCAAATATGAGAACGCTCTCTTTATATTGTGATGAGTTAATTGATGAGCGGAAAATTCTTGAAGCAGAGCAGTTGTTAAAATCTTCTTTAGAAGAGTTAAGTAAAGAAGAAATAGATGCAGATTTTTTAGCGAAAACATATTTTACGTTAGTACGATGTCTTTTAGAAATGAAACGAAACGAAGAAGCGTTAATGTATATGCAAAAAGCAGAGGAGTACAGTGCACGCGCAGTGTTTGATAAATGGGGCTACGTTTATATGCATACAGGTGAATGGGAGAAAGCGGAAGAACAATTTATTGCTGGCATGCAGCATGAAGATTGTGAAGAGTTATCTACCTATTTATTATCACAATTGTATGCGAATAAAGGAGAACAAAAGCGCGCGATACAGTTAATCGATGATGCGATTGTAAAATTCCCACAAGTACCATATTTTCATTTTGAGAAGATAAAGTATTTATTAGATTTAGAGCAATATGAAGAGATGTTAGCGGTAATAGATAACATAAATACTCAGCTGCCATATCATGCCTATAATACTTACTTTGTACATTTACGTGCAGAAGCACTGTACAAAATGAATAAATTTGCAGATTTACAAAAACTATTAAAAGAAGAAAAGAGTTTAAAAGAATCTTTATATCATAATTTAGAAAAAAATCCGGATGGAAAAAAGGTTCACTTGCCGATAGTTCCTATTGTACAAAAGGATAATTATTGTGTTCCGACAAGTTTAGAGATGATGTTGCGTATATGGGGAGAGAAACGTACACAAGATGAAATAGCAGAGTTTATTTTTGATATGACAGGTTCGAAGTTTTCAGATACTGTTTCTTATTTAGAAGAATTAGGTTATGAATATCGTTATTTTAAAGGGAATGAAGAGAATTATAAGAGACTGATTGACGAAGGAATTCCTGTTTTATTAAGTATAGATATTGAGCATGCTTCACACGTACAAGTTCTATCTGGATATGATGATACATTGCAAGCTTTCTATGTTCAAGATCCAAACTTTATAGAACCAGTTCTTGTGGAATATAGTAAATTACAAGAAAAATATCGTTATACAGGCTGTTTAGCAATCACGTTTGTTCCGAAAGAAAAGAAGGAGCAACTAGCGTTTCTAAGTGAAGAAGAAAATCGTTACTTTAAATCTATTTTTTCTCTTACGGATCATTTAGATGAACATGACAAAGAGGGAATTAGTAACTTAGTACAATTTTTAAAAGAAACGAGTGATAATCCAAATACGTGGTTATATACGATAAAGCACTTAGATGTTGAAGTAGATAAAGAATTTATTTTATATTGTATCGATAAGTTAATGGAAAAGTTTCCGAACTCGGACTTTGTTAAATTGCATGGTGCACAGTGTTTTATTCGTCTTCAAGAAGTAGAGAAAGCGGAGCAAATGCTGACAAGCGTTGAGAAGAAAAATAATCGTGCTTTATATCATTTAATAAACGGAAGATATGCGTTTGAACAGGAAAGTTATCTAGAAGCGATTTCAAGCTTTCGTTCATCGTTACAATTAGACGCAGATCAGCCTATTGCTTGGAGTTTTCTCGCTTTATCCTATATGTATATTGATCAATCTGAAAAAGCATTGCAATACTCTCAAGTTGCGTTAGAGCGTAGTCCTGAAAGGTTCACTTTAACAAATCACGGTTTAATATTAATAGATTTAGAAAGATATGAAGAAGCATATGAAATCTTTAATGACTTGTTAAAAGAGTATAAATATGAAGCGCATGTATGGTATGAACGAGCGAGATGTGCACATCAACTAGGGAAATTATATTTAGCAATAAAAGGGCTTAAAGTAGCGATTCATTTGGATAGTAATGCACCTTACATTTATACGAAACTTTCGGAAATATACGAATCTGATTTGAAGGATGAGGAAAGTGCGAAAGAAATTTTATTAAACGGTATTGAGAATTGTGATGATAAAGCACCTCTTTACGTAAAATTAGGTGACTATCATTTTCAAAATGATAGCTTGGAAGAAGCAGAAGTATTGTATAAGCGTGCTTTAGAAGAAAATGATGAGGATGTTTATTCTCACTTCGGACTTACACAAGTTTATATGGCAAGAGAACAATATAAGGAAGCAAAAGAATATATTCTTGGTCTTGAGAAGCAAATTGAAAAGAGCCAAGATTTCCTCATGAATGCAGGAATGGTTTTATGGGATGCTGAAATTGAACTTGGTGGAAATGAAGAAGGATTTAAAGTAGCGCTATCTAAGTTAGAAAATGGTATAAAGAAAAGTGATTATAATGTAGCAAGTGCGTTAGATGAATATGTGAATCGAATTAAAGGAACGGAATTTGTACAACGAGGTATAGCATTTTTAAGAACGTTACACAAAGAAAGAAATGAAGTAAGTGAGTACGGTTGTTATGCAGGTATTTTGTATGAATCTATTGGACAGTACGGCCAAGCGATGAAAAGATATAATAAGGCGATAGAACAAATGGAAACGGCATTACCGTATTACCGAATTGGCGAAACACTTATGGCATTAGGGCAATTGACGGAAGCAAAGCAGGCGTATGAAACATGTTTAGAGCTTGATGGGAATTTCGTAGGTGTACATTTACAGCTTGCGGAAATATACGAAAAAGAAGAAAACCGTTCTAAAGAACAAAGTCATATGGTTCAGGCGATGAAAGAAGAGCCGTTGCATATTAATATGGAATATTTGGCACAGCTTTCAGTAGAAATGAACCTTCAGGAAGAATTGCTGATTGAACTAGAACAATTAGCGGACGAAGTACCTGAAATATGGCGTTTAGATGCGATTGCATATGTGTACGGAGCGATGAATGAAACAGATAAAGAACAAGCACAGATTGAATACGCGCTACAATTAGATGGTGAGCATATAGAAGTACTATATCATTATGCAAAAGTATTAGTGAAAAAAAGAAATGTAAAAGCAATTGAAGTTGCAATGAAAGTAATACAAAAAGATTTTGATAATGAACGTATATTTGATGTTTATGTAAAAGCAGTAGAGCAACATAAAAAATTGTCTAACATACGAGATTTTCTTCATACATTAAAGGTGAAAAAAGCAGAAAGAAGTGCAGCATTCATGTATGCTGCAGCTGCGGTTACGGAAATATGGATTGAACGCCAGCTGCATGAACAGCCGAAACGATCTATCATTACGAGAGCTTTTTATCGTATGAAAAATCGTGCGAAAGAAATTTCAATGGTTACTATGATAATTGATTTATATGAAATCTCTTTAAAGTTAAATCCGAAAAATAGTATGGCAGCACAGCGATTTGCGCTATTTTATGAGAATGTAGAGATGAATAAAGAAGCAATAGAGATTCTGCACACGTCACTAGAAAATAAATGGGATTATGACGTAGCGAAGCAACTTGTAAATCTTTTCGTTGAGTGCGAGGAAGAAGATATGTTAAGAGATGCTTTGGAATTAACGAAACAAATGGTTCGAGAACTACCAGATGATTATGATACTCTTCTTCTGCAAGCACAAGTATTCTTTAAAGCAGGGGAAGAAAGAAAAGCAGAAAAGATTATCTTACAATTAACAGAGCAAACACCGTTTGTAAGTAGAGCATTTCTTGCTTTAGGAGAAATATATCAAAGTCAAGAAAGGTTTGAAGAGGCAATTCAAGTATTAGAAAATGCTTCTATACATCATCCAAATGAAACAGTAATTCTTCTTTCTTTAGCGTCTTCATATCATGGTGCCGGCCAAACACTAAAGGCAGAAAAAATAACAAATGAAGTATTAACAATGGATGCAAGTGATTTGTTAGCAAGATATGATCGTGCTTGTTATTTAGCACAGTTAAATAGAAATGAAGAGGCGAAGGAAGAGCTTGAAATTGTCCTTCGTGAGGATGACTCGGGATTCTTTGTTGAACTTATTGAGGATGACGAAAATTTAGCAGCATTGCGAGAATTTGAAAAGTAATTGTATAAGAATAGGGGAAAAAGATAAGGATATATTTTGAATTAGTTGACAATTAGTTGCTAAATGGCATAAAATAACTTTTAACAAAGTATACAAATCTGAAGACGAGAAAGAGTAAAATAGTGAGCTGTTCTCCAGAGAGCCGGTATATTGCTGAAAGCCGGTGTGCAGACGTTATTTGAAAATCATCTCCGAGGAGCCGAGGCTGAAAGTAAGTAAGCCCGGACGGATGTCTACCGTTACAAAGAACACGTATGATAGTACGTTGCTAAGTGCTATTAGTGAAAAAGCTAATAGAATTAGGGTGGTATCGCGGGTAAACCCGTCCCTACTTTATAGGGACGGGTTTTTTGTGTGCTTTAAAATATTCAAAGGAGTGATTGTATATGGAAAAAGTAGATGTAAAAGAATCAGCTGTAGGAAGAGAAATGCGAATTCGCAAACAGTGGAACGAACAAAATATTTTCGAACAATCAATTCAGAATCGAGAAGGCGCACAGTCTTTCGTATTTTATGAAGGACCACCAACGGCGAACGGACTACCGCATGTAGGTCATGCACTTGGACGAACAATTAAAGACTTAGTAGCAAGATATAAAACGATGGCTGGTTATAAAGTGTTAAGAAAAGCGGGATGGGATACACATGGTTTACCTGTAGAATTAGGCGTTGAGAAGCAACTTGGTATTTCTGGTAAACATGAGATCGAAGAATATGGCATTGAACCATTTATTCAAAAGTGTAAAGAGAGTGTTTTCACATATGAGAAGCAGTGGCGTGAATTCACTGAAAGTATTGGTTATTGGGTAGATATGGATGATCCATATGTAACTTTAAAGAATCCATATATCGAAAGTGTATGGAATATTTTGGGGACAATCCATGAAAAAGGATTGTTATATAAAGGACATAGAGTTTCACCATACTGCCCAAGCTGCCAAACCTCATTGAGCTCACATGAGGTTGCACAAGGGTATAAAACAGTAAAAGATTTAAGTGCAACTGTGAAGTTTAAAGTGAAAGATAGTGAAAATGAGTATTTCTTAGGTTGGACAACGACACCTTGGACACTTCCAGCAAACGTTGCGCTTGCTGTCCATCCAAATATGGAATACGTTAAAGCAAAACAAGAAGGTCATGTATATATTGTTGCGAAAGAACGTGTACAAGAAGTATTAAAAGAGAACTATGAAGTATTATCTGTTCATAAAGGCGAAGAATTATTAAACACATCTTATACAGCGCCATTTCCGATGAAAGAAGTTACAAATGGTTACCGCGTTATTGCAGCAGATTTTGTAACGGGAGATAGTGGTACAGGACTTGTTCATATTGCTCCAGCATATGGAGAGGACGATTATAGAGTCGTTCAAAGTGAAGGATTGTCATTCTTGCACGTTGTAGATGAAAAAGGTGAGTATACAGAAGCGGTACCATTTTTGAAAGGGAGATTTGTAAAAGATTGTGACGTGGATATCGTTCGTTATTTAGCGAAGGAAGGTTTACTGTATCATAAAGAAAAATATGAACATAGCTATCCGCATTGCTGGCGTTGTGATTCACCACTACTTTATTATGCAGGAGAAAGTTGGTTAATCCGAACAACTGCAATTAAAGATACATTTTTACAAAATAATGATTCTGTTACTTGGTATCCGGATCATATGAAACATGGACGTTTTGGTAAGTTTTTAGAAAATATGGTGGACTGGAATATTAGCCGAAATAGATATTGGGGAACACCATTAAACGTGTGGGAATGTGAAAGTTGTAATCATCAGTTCGCACCGAAGAGCATTGCCGAATTAAGAAAGCATAGTACGAAAGAAACACCGGAAGATTTGGAATTGCATAAGCCGTATGTAGATGAAGTGCAAGTGTGCTGCGAGAAATGCGGAGGAACAATGAATCGTACACCAGAAGTAATTGATGTTTGGTTTGATAGTGGTTCTATGCCATTTGCACAATATCATTACCCATTTGAAAATAAAGAGTTATTTGAAGAGCAGTTTCCAGCGGATGTTATTGCAGAAGGAATTGATCAAACACGCGGCTGGTTTTATAGTTTATTAGCAGTCTCAGCACTATATACAGGAAAAGTACCGTATAAACGAGTGTTATCATTAGGGCATGTTTTAGATGAAGAAGGACAGAAAATGTCTAAAAGTAAAGGGAATGCACTAGACCCAGTTGATTTAGTAGATAAGTTTGGTGCAGATGCGCTAAGATGGGCTTTACTTGTTGATAGTGCCCCGTGGAATGCGAAGCGTTTTTCTGAAAGAACAGTACTGGAAGCGAAATCTAAATTTGTAGATACATTAGTCAATGTGTATAGCTTCTACGTTTTATATGCAAATTTAGATGAGTATAATCCGAAAGAAAAGTATGATGTAAAGTTTACAAAATTAGACGAATGGGTATTATCAAGGTTGCATAGTACAACGAAAAAAGTGAGAACTGGACTTGATGATTATCAATTTACGAATGCAGCTCGTGAAATTGCAACACTTGTAGATGAAGTGAGTAACTGGTATGTAAGACGCTCACGTAATCGTTTCTGGGAATCTGGTATGAACGCTGAGAAAGCAGCTGCGTATGAGACACTTTATGAAGTACTTGTAACAATTAGTAAATTAATTGCACCATTTACACCATTTGTCGCGGAAGACATTCATCTGAATTTAGAAGGAAGCAGCGTTCATTTAGCCGATTATCCAGTTGTAAATGAATCACTACTTCAGCCGAAATTAGAAGCGGAAATGGATGCTGTTTTACAAGTTGTTGAACTTGGAAGAAGTAACCGTAATCAGCATTCTTTAAAAGTAAAACAGCCGCTAGCAGAACTTGTATTACTTGAGCATAACGAGAATGATATGGATTGGGAATCTTATCGTGATATCGTTATGGATGAGTTAAATGTAAAAGCATTCCATGTTGAACTCGATGAAACAAAATACACATCATATCAATTGAAGCTTAATTTTAAAACAGCGGGGCCGAAATTCGGTAAAAATGTGAATGCAGTGAATGGTTGGCTAAAACAATTATCACAAGAAGAAGTACAAAACTTTGTATCAACAGGAAGAGCAGTTTACGAAGCAACACCAGGAGAAGAAGTAGTTGTAACTGCTGAAGATGTGCTAGTTGAGAAAGTTGCAAAATCAGGATTCTCTAATACGACTAACGGACAATATACAGTTATGTTAGATACGAATGTAACGGAAGAATTGTTGCAAGAAGGAGTAGCGCGTGAATTCATTCGTGCGGTTCAAGAATATCGTAAACAGTTGAATTTACCAGTTAATTTACGAGTCGATGTTATTCTTGATACAGAAGTAGAGCTACAGCGAACGTTAACGAACCATAAAGATTTATTGGAAGAAAACTTACTCGTTAAACAATTTACATTTGGTCACTTAACGAACGAAGACGATGAACTTTCTTTAGGTGAAACGAAAGTTCGAATTAAATTAAGCGCGGCTCATTAAAGGAAAAGGAAGTTGGAATGATTCCAACTTCCTTTTTGTATGATGGAAATTTATCCGGCTAATTTCCTCATAATCCATTCGATAGGACCTCTAGAAAAATTTTTTCTCCATAACACACTAATTAAAATGCTGAAAATGAAAAATGCAGTAGCAAATAATAAAACGAATAGTAGTGATTGATTTTCCATTCTATTTAATAGAATTAATGTCCCAATACCGATAAATACATGACTGACATAATGAGTTAATGTTAATTGTCCTGTTTGCACAATGGAAGTGACAAACCAATTATTTCTATATTTTTCAGCGATATAGAGGCAAATGATTAATATAGCAATAGAGGATCCTGTAGCAGATAAAATATATAATACATTTGGTAAGATGGGTCCTGTATTAAATAAAAATGTGGCGGTCTCTCTGCCGATGTATGGAATAAAAAAGTGTGTAAGTCCTTTTGATAAAAGTTCTGTCAATATTGTGATTGTAATACCGAGTAAGAGTAATCTTTTTTTTATTTTTTTATTATGAAGATCTAACCTGCCAATTAACATACCGATTAAGAAGAACGAGAACCAAGGGAAAATAGGGTGATAGCCATTAAAGAATAAGTTGCGAAGAAAACCCTTTATTGTCCAGAAGTCTACATAATTTATAAATGGAGTTGGACCTACCCAACCCTCGAAAGTATTGAAAGTAAGCTGAAGAGATTGTGCGAACAATAAAATAATGATAGAAAGAAAAAGTAATAGTTTTTTGCGTACTGTCATGAGTAATGCAGCAACGAAAAGGTAAACACCATAGTAGTGTAATATATCCCCAGTCCACTCCATTACATATAGTAGTAATCCTAAAATAAATAAGAAAAGTGATCGTTTCCATATGGTCTTTCGGCTATTAGAAATTTTTATTTGTTCATTGCTAGCAACGGCTGACCTAGTCATTAAAGTTATACCGATGCCAGCAAGTATAACAAACAAAGCAGAGGCTCTACCTTCAAATAGTGACATGAAGGTTATTAAAAAAGGGGGACCATTTCCTTCTGCACTTGTTATCACCATGAAATTAACAAGTAGCATACCAAACATCGCCCAAGCTCTAGCAAAATCTAAGCCGATAATGCGTTTTTTTGTATTCACTTCAACCCCTTCTTTCAAAAGTGTTATTTACAGCTTCAATCCAAATTTGTTTATAATCTATCTTTGCATCAATCATCATAAAATTTCCGATATTATCAAGCACTAATGCTAACATATGAGCTTTTGAAACTAGATTTTTATTTTCAATTAATTGAAGTTCATTTGCTTTTGTAAGGAGTACTTCAAATCCATGTAAGTATTCTGTTTGCACAGTTAGTAATCGATCTTTGTACATCTTGTTTCTTGAAGATAGTAATACATATTCTTGTAACACTCGGTTAAAATAAGGGTCGTTTCGCTGTTCATCAATTATTTTAAGGCCAATTGCAATACATTTTTCAATAAAATTTGATTTTGTAAACTCTTCTGTATGGAAATAAGAAGAGAACTGCATAGCTTTACATAATTCAGTAAAAATACATTCAATTAAAGCATCTTTAGACTTAAAGTAGTAATATATAGATGGTTTTGCGATACCAACCTCCTCACCAATCATCGTATAAGTTGTTTTAACAATACCGTACGTAGCAAAAAGGCGATAACTTGCTTCCATTATTGAAGAGAGTGTTTCTTCACTTTTACTCATATAGATCCTCCTAAAAAAAGGTTATTTAAATCGTATCACTTACAAGTGATTTTTTCAACCTACCGTTAGGTAAAAAATAGTCTATTTTTTTAAACAGTAATATGAAAAGCTTTAGGGATAAGGAATGGATTTAGAAATTTCTTTCTAAAGTATTGTGTTCACTTTACACATAAATATTGAGAAAATTTCACTTACCCTAAATGGAAAGGTAATAGAAGTGTTCATAGAGAATTACTCGTAGATTCAATTTTTATCCATCCATTTTGCGGGGAATGATTGCCTAGTGGTAATGGGATAAGGTTGAGCTACTTTATTAGGGGGAGTGGTTCTATGTTTAATAAAAAAATGGTGGCAATGGCAATGACCGTGCCGTTAGTAATGGGGACGATTTCTACGGTTTCGGCATTGGAAAAACAACAGCAAGTAAAGTTAGAAGCTTATTCGCCACAGAAAAAAGCAACTGAATATTTAAAAGAAAATGCTGCGCAGTATGGATTGAAAACAGATCTTTCAGACTTGCAATATATTTCTACAACAGAAACGTCAGTAGCTTCATATGTTAGGTTCCAACAAGTTGTTAATGGTGCACCTGTATTTTCAAAACAAATAACAGTTACGCTTAACGGAGAGGGAAAGGGAGTACTCGCTGTTTCTGATTATCAGCCTGTTACAGGTGTGAAGGAAGTAACGACAAAAATTAGTGAAAAAGATGCAATACAAAAATCAATGGCGTATGTTGGAGAAGCAAGTGAGCAAAATTTATGGGCTCCTACAGATAAAGAGTTCGGATATATTGTTGAAGAAGGAATTGCTCGTCCAGTATATAAAGTTGTAGTCCATTCTAATAATCCATTTGGTGCATGGGAAACATTTATTGATGCAGAAAATGGAAAGTTAATTAAAAAGGTTGATATAAACCGAAAAGCTGAAGGGTCAGGAAAAGTATTTTTACCTAACCCAGTCGTATCTAGCGGTAGTAAAGTAGGCTTAAAAGATAATAACGATGCAGATTCAACAGCTCTAACGAACCAACTGAAAACTGTTACGTTAAAAGGTTTAGATGGAACAGGATTTTTAATTGGAGAATATGTAACGATTTCTTCAAAAGCGAAAACAAAATCTACGAATTTACAATTTAACTATACACGCGCAAATGATAGCTTTGAAGATGTTATGTCGTACTATCATATCGACACATTGCAACGTTACATTCAAAGTCTAGGTTTTAAAAATATTAATAACCGTTCGATAAAAGTGAATGTTAATGGTACAACTGATGATAACTCATTCTATTCTCCATCAACAAAAGCTTTAACTTTCGGTACTGGCGGTGTTGATGATGCAGAAGATGCTGGTATTATCGCACATGAGTATGGGCATTCGATTCAAGATAACCAAGTTCCTGGCTTTGGTAGTTCAGCAGAAGGTGGAGCGATGGGAGAAGGATTTGGCGACTTCTTAGGTGCTACATATGAAGATGCAGTATCGACTACTGGATATGGTAAAGCATGTGTTGGAGAATGGGATGCGACTGCTTATTCTAGTTCAGATCCGACGTGCTTACGCCGATTAGATACGAATAAAGTGTATCCGAATGATATTACAAATGAGGTACATGATGATGGGGAAATTTGGGCACAAGGCCAATATGAAATGGCACAAGCATTTGGACGTGATGTAGCAACGAAAATTATTTTACAATCGCACTGGTCATTAACACCAAACTCTAAATTCAGTGATGGAGCAAAAGCGATTAAGCAAGCGGATGCTCTTTTATATGGCGGACAACATGCTGCTGATATCGATCGCATTTGGGCAGCGAGAGGCATTAGTACGAATTAATATAAAAAGTCGTGGCATTTATAAGCCACGACTTTTTAATTTGCTTACGAACTGGTACTAGTAAATAAAGCTATATCAATGATAGTGTGAATATATCCGTATCCCATTTACTTTTTAGCTTCTTTAAAAACAAAATGCTCTTTAAATTTTCTAGATTCAACTTTTTGACCATTTCGCATCGATCGGAATGGGTGTTCTTGCCATGTAATAATAACATCAACTTCATCTGCTTTTGTAGCAACGGGTAAATTAGCGTGTTCAAATCCAGTTTTTCCACTTGCCAAACGACTTTCCTTTAGGGAAAAGAGTTCATATTTCGTTTTCTTATTTGGTTCGTTGCGGAATACTTCGACGTTTACATTATATACTTCACTATTCCCGACATTCTTTACTGAAAAATGATATGTTTGAAATTCATCTTTTTTAGCTTGAAGCATATTCTTGTTTGTTTTTTTCGGTTTATCAATATTTACTTGCCATTGATCAGAGTTTTGAGAGATTGGTAAAGATTTTGGTGAATAGGCATACGTTTCGTTTACTACAATTAAGCAAAACAAAAGGAGAAAGAAACTAATTGCTTTTTGCATATACACACCTCGCGTTAAAATTTTTATTAATATGCGTAAATGAATTAGTTTTTATGTAAAAATTGGAAAATATTAAAGGTGTAATTTTGGATGTAATACATAAGAATATGTATTACAAAATTAACTTTTCACACTTTAGAAGAAGTTAGGAGTTATAAAACCAGAATGTTTCAAAAAAAGCTTGCGTTTTATAAGGTGAGGAGTTAGAATACTCTGTAAATATAAAAAGTGATGATCAGGAAAAGTACATGGTGCAAAGGTCTACAGAGAGCAGCCAGTTGCTGGGAAGGTTGCGATACCGCATGATGGAAAGACACCTGTGAGTGTTGCTTTGAACGTGATTATTAGTAAAAGCAAACGGTACCTACCGTTATCAGGGCTAAGATGGTCAGTATGACAATTTGGGTGGTACCGCGGAAAAAATCCGTCCCTATTTATAGGGGCGGATTTTTGTATTCTTTGAAAGGGGGTGAGTGACCGTGGATGATGACGATGACAACAATAACGTAAATAAATATAAAATTACTGGAGGGAAAAATAATGGATTCAATAATGAAGCGTTCACTCACAAAAGAATGTACAAAGCAAAGTGGAAAGGTTGTATTACTTCAAGGATGGGTAAAAAAGATTCGACATCTTGGAAATGTTAGTTTTTTATTATTACGGGACAGAACAGGAGTAATTCAATGTGTATTAGAAAATGAATTGGCTGGATATAAAGTTGATGTAGAAAGTGTCGTCCACGTAATTGGTGAAATAGTCGAGACATCGAAAACAGAATTGGGTGTTGAAGTACTTGCTCATGAAGTGAAAGTAATAAACGGTGCAGAGCCACTTCCATTTGAAATAAATAAAAAGAAGTTACAAGTTGGCTTAGATCAACTACTTAATGAGCGAGTAATATCATTAAGGCATGAGCGAACCGCAGCGATTTTTAAAGTGAAATCTACACTCGTTCAAAGCTTTAGTGAATTTCTTATAGAGAACGATTTCACACGAATATTTACGCCGAAAATTGTTTCGCAAGGGGCAGAAGGAGGAGCAAATGTTTTTAAGCTTCCATACTTCCAAAAAGAAGCTTATTTAGCACAATCACCACAGTTCTATAAGCAAATGATGGTGGCAGGTGGGTTAGAACGAGTTTTTGAAATTGCACCTGTATATAGAGCGGAACATCATAATTCTTCCCGTCATTTGAATGAATATATATCGTTAGACGTAGAGCTTGGTTTTATTCATGATTTTTATGAAGTGATGCAACTAGAAACGGATGTTTTACGATATATGTTTCAACAAGTAGCGAAAAAATGTGAAATAGAACTACAACTATTACAAATAGAAGTACCTGTTATTACTGAAATACCTAAAATTACATTGTTAGAAGCACAAGAAATTTTGAAAAGTAAGTATCGTAAAGAATCTCCTGTAGGGGATTTAGATACAGAAGGTGAAAAGTTACTAGGGAAATATGTGAAGGAAATATATAATAGTGAATTTGTTTTTATTACGCATTATCCGAAAAAAGCGAGACCGATGTATACGATGCCGAATAAAGAGAATCCAGCTATTACTGATTCATTCGACTTATTATATAAAGGATTAGAAATAACGTCAGGGGCACAGCGAATTCATAATTATGAAATGTTACTCGCTTCGTTTAAAGAAAAAGGATTACACCCAGATAAATTTCAATCTTATTTAAATACATTTCGATATGGTTGTCCACCACATGGAGGTTTCGGAATTGGGTTAGAAAGGGTTGTATATAAACTTTTAGAATTAACAAATGTACGAGAGGCGAGTGCTTTTCCGAGAGATTGTACTCGTCTCATACCGTAAAAAGAATCTTCGCGATTATCGCGAAGATTCTTTTTTTATAGTTCGTTTGAAAAGGTGAAAATATAGACTCTTTCTTTTTCTAATAAGCTTAGTAAAAGTCAGTTGAAATATGAACCATTTCGACAAAAAAATCAATATACCCTTGACAGTTACAAATATAACAGATATACTTCATATTAATTTCAAAAGAAAATATATTCTAAATATTAAAATGTGTTGAATAGGAGTAGTAAGGTCATGTATTTGTACAGAGAGCTATGGGTTGGTGTGACATAGTCAAATAACATCCTGAACTCGCCTAGGAGCAGTAAGGTGGAACGGAATTACATTCTTAGTAAATCTTAACGGTTAACCTTCGATATTAGGTTTGTAATCAAACGATTACTACTAAGGTGGATTCATAATGGAATCAATAAGGGTGGTACCGCGTTAAGTAAATGGCTTAGCGTCTCTTTATATAGAGATGCTAGGCCATTTTTTTATTATATGGAAGAAGAAATGGAGGGTTTATTTGAATAGGTTTATAAAATTTATTTATTTATATAAAAAGATTTAATTAGGAGGAAAATGAGATGAAACAGACGGAGCAATGGACTTCGAAATTAGGTTTTATAATGGCGGCAGCCGGATCAGCAATTGGACTTGGTGCGATATGGAAGTTCCCTTATATCGCTGGGAAGAGTGGGGGAGGAGCGTTCTTTTTAATATTTATATTATTTACTGTTTTAATTGGACTACCGCTACTTATAGCTGAATTTATGATTGGACGCAGTACGCAGAAACAAGCAGTTGGAGCATTTAAAAGCATCGCACCAAATACAGGATGGCATTGGATTGGACGCCTTGGTGTTGGAACTTGTTTTATACTACTTTCGTTTTATAGTGTTGTAGGTGGATGGGTATTAATTTATTTATTCAGAGGAATAACTGGACAACTGATTACTCCAGGACAAAATTACGGTACATTATTTACTGAAACAATTGGGAATCCTGCTTGGGCTATTATGGGACATTTCGCTTTTATGTTCATTACGATATGGGTTGTATCAAAGGGTGTACAAAACGGAATTGAAAAAGCAAGTAAATATATGTTGCCAGCATTGTTCGTTTTATTTGTCGCTCTTATTATTCGTTCGTTAACACTTGATGATGCAATGAAAGGTGTGAAGTTTTTCTTACAACCAGATTTCTCAAAGATTACTTCGGAAAGTATTTTGTTCGCAATGGGGCAATCATTCTTTGCAATTAGTATCGGGATTTCAATTATGGTTACGTATAGTTCCTATTTAAATAAAAAAGAAAGTTTACCAAAATCAGCAATAACAATTGTTGGATTAAATTTATTTGTTTCATTATTTGCAGGTCTTGCTATTTTTCCAGCCGTATTTTCATTAGGAATGGAGCCAACAGAAGGACCTGGATTACTATTTATCGTATTACCATCTGTATTTAGTCAAATCCCATTCGGTGGATTTTTCTTAACAGTATTTCTTGCACTATTTACATTTGCGACATTAACATCAGCATTTTCTCTACTAGAAACTGTTGTTTCAGCATTAGCAAATGGTGAACAAGAAAAGAGAACGAAATTATCATGGCTGATCGGTTTCGGCATTTTCTTGGTAGGTATACCATCAGCGTTATCATTTGGAGTATGGAGTGATATTACGATTTTCGGAAAGAATATTTTTGATGCAGTAGACTTCTTATCTAGTAATATATTAATGCCACTTGGAGCACTATTTATTAGTATTTTCGTTTCATTCAAAATGGAGAAGAAGGTACTAGAAGCAGAGTTTTTTGTAGGTGGAAATTATGGAAAGAAAGTATTTACTTATTGGGCATTTTTACTTCGATTTGTAGCACCACTTGCAATAATTATAGTCTTCTTAAATGTAATAGGGATTATTTAATATTAAATGTTATAATATTCAGTAAAAAAAGGGGTGATGATCATAAAGAAAAATTTGATAGAAGCAGGGAAATATATGAATATTAGAGGGAAAAAGCTATACGTTGAAACACATGGAAATCCTAAAAATAAGCCAGTCTTATACTTGCATGGTGGACCAGGAGAAAGTTGTTATGATTTTTCATTTCATCAATCGGAACGTTTAAAAGATTCTCTATATGTAATTATGATAGATCAAAGAGGTGTTTGTCGCTCAGAAGAAATTACTGAAGACGAAGCTTTTGGATTAAATGATTTGATTGAAGACTGTGAGGAATTAAAAAAAGTATTACAAATTGAGAAGTGGTCTATAATTGGACACTCTTTCGGTGGATATGTAGCATTGCTTTATGCGTCGATATATCCAAGTTCAATAGAGAAAATAATATTTGAAGGACCAACTTTTGATTTTGCATTAACAAGTAGGGCTTTGTTACAAAAGACAGGGCATTTATTAAAAAAGTATGGAAAAGAAGAAGTAGCAGAAGAGTGCTTTGCTTATTCATCTAGCGAGGCTAGTTCAGAAGAGTTGTTAGAAGCTTATATAAGACTAAGCGCTGAATTAGAAGAAAAAAGAATGGAGATTTACAATAATAAGGAAGATAGGACAGATGAGAGTTTATACAGTGATGAAGAGTGGGAAATATTTTCAAATCGCTCCAAAATTCACTTTGATAGATTAAAATTAGAGGGAGCATGTCATACATCATTATTATCAAAAATAAAAGATGTACAAAATCTAATGTTATTAATAGTAGGAAAACATGATGTAGTAACGTGTGAAGAACAAATTAAAACATTTAATAAAGATGCCCGAAACGGCAAGTATATCGTATTTGAAGAGAGCGGTCATTCACCTCATTATGAGGAAGCAGATAGATTTGCAGAAACAGTCATACATTTTTTGAAATGAAGAAAAGGGTGCTTCTATAAATGAGAGGCACCCTTTCTAAATTTCTGGATATGTGATTGTGATGTTAGGCCACTTACTTTGCCAATTCTTTTTTATAACTCTGTTTTTGTACATATGTAATCGTTCTTTCGATTCAAGAAAATGAGCTGTTGGTTTCACTTGTAAGGAAAGGACATCTTCAATACCACATGGGGCTGTTAAGATAACGTTGTTTAGTTCATCAAGTGTAACTCCTAAAGCCGTTGCTGTTTCAGGGAATTTAGAAATAGCATTAACAGAAGAAGAATAAGGTGGCATATTATTCACTACATGCATACGAGCTTGATTTTTTACAGACCAAGGGATAGTAGCATCAATATTCATTAATTTCGTTTCTAATGATTGTTCGTATATCTCATCTTGATGTAGACTATCATAATAAATCACATCAACATCAGGCATAGCCGTTTTAGCTTCATAGTCATGTAAAGTATCCCAAATTTTAGAACGAACAAATCCGGCACAAATCCACCAATCAGGTAGCTCTAGTGATTTTGCCATTTGTAATACATTCATCATCCATTCGTCGTTTTCTATTAAGCGAATTATATCTTTCTCTGTTTTGATCTTCATTGATAAATTCACCTTTCTAGTAAATTAATGCATCAGTTCAATAATCCATAAAATCCAGTAAGCACCTGGTACAAATAGCAGTTGTGCTAATAATGTGCCGAGAAGTCTAGAAATCATTAGCCAACCATACATTTTACTCATAGATTCAGCACCGCTTTCTGATTGTAGAGCACGTTCTGTTAAAAGAGCAATGCGTGGATCGAGTAATACAGTTAATAAAATAGTGGCGAAACCATTTACAAGGCCAGAAGCTGTACTTGCATTTGTTGCATAATCTGGATTTAAAAAAGAAGCGTAAAGGGCTGAAAGTACCCCTGCTGTATAAATAGCAGTAGCAAACATGTTAATAAGCATAATACGCTTTGGAATACCACCGATACGCAGTCTATGAATCATTTCTAACTTTGGAAAACGGACATATTTTTTTGTGTACTTTAATTTTTGAATGTTATTCGTTTTCATCATTCGAATGAAAGAACCGTCTGTTTCAAAGTTTTGAATGACATATCCAAATAATTTTGTCAAAGTTGGATAAAGAATGATCGCGATTAATGTACCGATAGAAGCCGATAATAGTACGAGTCGTATAATATGCTCTAAATTAATAGAAGAATCTAGTTTTGCTTCATCGACAATACCACCGATTAAAAAGGCTTGTAGTAAGTTTGATGTTCTTGAAATAAGTAACACCATTCCTACAACAGACAAGGCAACCGCAATCTTCTTTAAACGTACTCCAGCTAATCGAATACTATAAGAGCTTGTTTCAACTGCGTGGATCACAATTGTGAAAGCCATTATAAAAATTAACGTAATTGACATTTGTTTCACCAGTTTCTATTAAAATAATTGTAACTTTTTTACTGTATCATATCTATCGTATTTTGTAACTGAAAGTATGTGACATATGGAAATTGATTTTTCGAAAAAATAGATAATAATAGTATAATAGGGAGAAGTGGAAGAGATGTTAGCACTTATTTATACAGCAAATTAAGTGGAGGAATGAAGCATGTATAAAACATTTCTATTTGATTTAGATGGAACTTTAACGGATCCGAAAGAAGGGATTGTAAACTCGGTTTTATATGCATTAAAAAAAGTAGGAATTGAAGAAGTACATATAAGTGAGTTAGATTCATTTATAGGTCCTCCTATTCAGCAATCATTCATAGAGAGATATAATATGAGTGAAGGAGAGGTTGAACGTGCTGTTTTTTACTTCCGTGAGTATTTAAAGCAGCGTGGATTGTTTGAAAATAATGTATACGAGGGGATTCTGAAGCTCTTGCAACAATTAAAAAGTTCAGGGAATCGCATATTCGTAGCAACTTCAAAGCCCACTGTATTTGCGAAACAAGTTATAGAGCATTTTCGATTAACGAATTATTTCGAAGACATCATTGGAAGTAATTTAGATGGTACGAGAATAAAAAAAGAAGAAATAATTGCTCATATTTTACAAACACATGAAGAACTAAATAAAGAAGAAATGATAATGATTGGTGATAGAAAGCACGATATAATAGGTGCAAATCAGAATGGAATTGCTTCAATTGGTGTTTTATATGGCTATGGCTGTGAAAAAGAACTGACTGAAGTTAGTGCGACCTACATAGTGAAAGATGTTGAAGAACTGTATCATTTTTGTGTAGAGAAAAATTTAATACAGCAGTAAATATAGATTCTAGCAATCCCTTTATAACGTATGACGATGAATTCGTTTCTGTTTAAAGGGATTTTTCATATGTAATCGAATAATTATAATTAGACATTTTTAGCATAAAAATTTGTATGAATAAGAGGAGGGATGTCAGAATTGAAAGGTTAGTAGAAATTTATCAATAAAATTTAGAATATTCTGTTTAATGGAGGGGTAAAATTGGAGTTAGTTATTATATTATTAGCACTAAGTTTACTTATGTTCGTAGCATACAGAGGTTTTTCTGTTATTTTATTCGCGCCGATATTTGCATTATTTGCAGTATTTTTGACAGAACCTAGTTATGTATTACCTTTCTTTTCTAATATCTTTATGGAGAAAATGGTTGGATTTATAAAATTATATTTTCCTGTGTTTTTATTAGGAGCAATATTTGGAAAAGTAGTGGAAATGTCAGGAATTGCAGATTCTATCGCAAAAACAATTATTGAGTTAGTTGGTGAAAAACGTACTATATTAGCGATTGTATTAATGGGGGCTATTTTAACGTATAGTGGTGTTAGTGTGTATGTAGTAGTGTTTGCTGTTTATCCGTTCGCAGCTAAGTTGTTTCGACAAGCTAATATTCCAAAGCGTTTAATCCCTGGAACGATTGTTCTTGGAGCAGTAACGTTTACAATGGATGCGCTACCTGGATCACCACAAATTCAAAATGTAATACCTACAACATTTTTTAAAACGGATATTTATGCTGCACCGATACTTGGGATTGTAGGAGCAATTTTTGTTCTTACATTAGGTTTACTATATTTAGAGAGTAGACGTAAGAAGGCAAAAGCAGCAGGTGAAGGATATTTTGGTTTTAATGATGGAAATACTGAAATGGCAGCATCTTTGCAAGTAGAACAAAAAAATATGTCATTAATTAATAACATTGAAATCACAAGAGCACAACAACTTATTGCATTTATACCACTTATTTTAGTAGGTGTAATGAATAAAGTGTTTACTATTATGATACCGAAGTGGTATCCAAGCGGTTTTGATTTTTCTGCAATTGGTATGAAAGCATTTGGAAAAGTAGAATTAAGTGCAGTAGTAGGAATTTGGTCTGTAGAATTGGCACTTATTATAGGAATCTTAACAACGTTATTATTATATTGGAAGCGAGTAGTAACAGGTTTCCAAGCTGGATTGAATACAAGTATTGGTGGAGCGCTACTTGCAACGATGAATACAGGAGCTGAGTTTGGATTCGGTGGTGTCATTGCAGCACTTCCAGGCTTCGCAATTATGAGAGATGGCATCTCTGCTACTTTCACAAATCCGTTAGTGAATGGTGCAGTAACGACGAATATTTTAGCTGGAATTACAGGCTCGGCATCAGGAGGAATGGGAATAGTATTAAGCGCAATGGGAGACAAATTTATTGCAGCGGCCAATCAATTTGATATTCCATTAGAAGTTATGCACCGTATCGTATCAATGGCATCAGGAGGAATGGATACACTACCACATAACGGGGCTATTATTACTATTCTTACAGTAACAGGATTAACTCATAAACAGTCATATAAAGATATATTTGCTATTACAATTTTGAAAACGGTTGCTGTATTTTTAGTTATCGCATTCTATACTTTAACAGGACTCTATTAAAAAATTTGAATCGTAAAGATTCATCAAATCGATAATTTATATTATAAAATATTAATTAGGATAAGAAGGGGTGGGGGACTTGCAGGAGGTTTCTGAGTTTCGTATGCCAAAGTCGGTATTATATGGAAGGAATTCGCTTGAAAAACTGGGAGAACAATCAAAAAAGTTAGGGAAAAAAGCTTTTATAGTTACTGATACAATTATGGAGAAATTAGGATATGTTGAAAAGTGTATGCAACAACTAAATAAGAAAGGTATTACTGTTAGCACATATAATAAAGTGGATGCTGAGCCTACAAATATACACGTATTAGAAGCGTTATCTCTTTGTAAAGAGGAAAAGTGCGATTTTATTATCGGTATTGGTGGTGGAAGTTGTATTGATGCTGCGAAAGCGGTAGCGGTTTTATATAAAAATGGTGGAGAAGTTGAGGATTATGTCCAAAAGGATATTGAAATAGAAAACAATCCACTACCACTTATTGCAATTCCAACAACTTCTGGTACTGGTTCGGAAGTTACAAGTGTAGCAGTAATTACGAATAAAAAAACAGATGTAAAAATGATGATGAAGCATCCTAGTTTTATACCGAAAGTAGCAATTATAGATCCAGTTTTGACAAGTTCGTTACCACCACAAATTACGGCAGCAACAGGAATAGATGCGTTATGTCATGCGATTGAAGCTTATATTTCTAAATTTTCACAACCACTTACAGATGTACTTGCTCTTTCAGCTATTGAAAGTATTATGAAATATTTACGTATAGCATATGAAGATGGACATAATATGGAGGCAAGAGAAGCGATGATGATTGCTTCCTTACAAGCTGGAATTGCATTTTCGAATGCATCAGTTACATTAGTTCATGGAATGTCAAGGCCAGTGGGAGCATTATTTCATGTACCGCATGGAATATCAAATGCCATACTATTACCTACAGTGTTAGAGTTTACAAAAACAAGTGCAGTGAAAAGGTTTGCAAAAATTGGACGTAACTTAAATAAGGATTTGTATTCGAATTCTGATGAGGAAGTAGCAGACTATACGATTGGGGAAATAAAAAAGCTTTGCTATGATCTTCGTATTCCAAATTTAAAAGAATACGGTATCGATGAAATTGAATTTGAAAATGCTATCTCTAAAATGGCATCAGATGCAATTGAAAGTGGTAGCCCAGCTAATAACCCACGTGTTCCATCATATGATGAAATCAAAGAGTTGTATCGAGAGTGTTTTAATTATAAGTATAAAGAATTTATAAAAATATCAGATTATTAATTTCAGAATATTCTATAAAAATTTCCTTGGAAATGAAAGTACAATTATTCTATATTTTACGTTAAAACAAGACTTTATATTCCAAACTTAAAGTCTTGTTTTATTGTGTATAATATACATAATAAAATGTTGTTATTAGTTTTATAAAAAAAGTTTAGGTAGGTGTTTATATGAAAACGATAGGTCTTATAGGTGGTATGAGTTGGGAATCAACTTCTGAATATTATCGAATTATTAATGAAGAAATAAAAGAGAGGTTAGGAGGGCTACATTCAGCAAAATGTTTGATTAATAGTGTGGATTTTGAAGAGATTGAACGATGTCAGTCTAGCGGAGATTGGGATGGTGCTGGAGAAATTCTAGGGAATGCGGCATATTCATTACAAAAGGGAGGAGCAGACTTTATAATCATTTGTACAAATACAATGCATAAGGTAGTTGGAAAAATAAAGGCGAAAATTGATATTCCAGTCTTACATATTGCTGATGCAACTGCAAAAGAAATTAAAAGAAAAGACATTCAAAAGGTTGGTCTGCTTGGAACTAAATATACAATGGAGCAAGATTTCTATAAGTCACGTATTGAAGAGTATGATATAAAAGTAATAGTACCATCAGAAAAAAATAGAAAAGAAATAAATAAAGTAATATATACAGAATTATGTTTAGGAAAAATAGTATCTCAATCTAGGGAATATTATAAAAGAGTCATCGAAGAGTTAGTGCAAAAAGGAGCACAGGGAATCATATTAGGTTGTACAGAAATAGGGTTATTAATAAAGCAAGAAAACGTATCTGTCCCGATATTTGATACAACTCATATACATGCAATTGAAGCAGTCAAGGTAGCTCTAGGTAGAGTATAATTATATTATGTAAACTTTATTCGTATATCTGGAAAACATTCAGAAAATATTTTATAATGTAAGTGGTTACATTTAAGGGGGAATGCGTATGTTTTCAGTTCAACCAATCGCATTTGTACATAATGAAAGAAAGGAAATAAAAGATGATGAGTGGGGAGAAGTAAGATCTCGTATAACTTTAACTGAAATGTATGCAGAAGAGAGTATACAAGGGGTTGAAGATTTTTCTCATATTGAAGTTGTTTTTTATTTTCATAAAGTAACTGACGAGCAAATTCAGTATTTTGCTAGACATCCTAGAAATAATAAGGATTATCCTGAAGTAGGTATTTTTGCACAGCGCGGGAAAAATCGCCCAAATCGCATAGGTGTAACAATTGTAAAGGTGATCAAAAGAGAAGGTAAATCAATTATTGTTGAGGGATTAGATGCTATTGATGGCACTCCTATATTGGATATAAAACCAATAATGAAAGAGTTTATGCCGACAGAAGAAATACACCAGCCTAAATGGGCAACGGATATAATGAGACAGTATTGGAAGGGGAATGGAGTAAAATGAGAATATATGAGGCAACAATTGCAGATTTAGATGGACTAGCATCAGTTTTTAATAACTATCGCATGTTTTATAGGCAAGATTCTGATTTAGAAGGGGCAAAAGTATTTTTACGAAATAGAATTGAGAAAAAAGAGTCTGTTATTTTCGTAGCAGTTGAAGACGGCGAATATATTGGGTTCACGCAACTATATCCATCATTTTCTTCTATTTCAATGAAAGAATTATGGATTTTAAATGATTTATTTGTACAAGCGGCGAAGCGTGGAGCCGGAACAGGTAAAAAATTATTAGAAGCTGCTAAAGAATGCGCATTAGAAAATGGAGCAAAAGGTGTAAAGCTGCAAACGGAGATTGATAATTTATCAGCACAACGATTATACGCTGAAAATGGTTATTTGAGAGATAATCGTTATTTCCATTACGAATTAACGTTTTAAAAAATTAAGTTGAAAGAGACATTTTCAAGAAAAAGAATTTCTTTGTAATGAGAAATTCTTTTTTATTTTTGCCTAAATTTAAAAACATGACAAAAACAAAACGATATTTATTTATTGTTAAACAATAAATATTGTGATAAAATTATGTTGCTATTAAATAAGTGAGGTATTGTAAATGAATCTTAAACGAAGTTCAACAACGTTCTTAAAAGTAATTATTTTTCTTGCTGGAATTTCAGTACTTGCTTTATGCATATTTTTAGTGCCGGAAATGGCGAATTTCGCAGCAAATTTGTATCCTAATATTGCTCCGATGAAATATCTTGTTTTCATTGTGATGTATGGAGCAGCTGTGCCTTTTTACGTTGCTCTTTATCAGGCTTTCAATCTTTTACAGTACATTGATGAGAACACAGCGTTCTCGGAATTATCAGTAAAGGCGTTAAAGAATATAAAGCGCTGTGCAATTACAATCAGTGGTTTGTATGTATTAAGTTTGCCACTTTTTCATTTTATAGCGAAAAAAATGGACCCTCCTATTGGGCTAGTGGGACTCATTATCGTTTTTGCTTCGCTCGTTATCGCCGTTTTTGCTGCTATCCTCCAACGACTTCTACAAGAGGCAATTAACATAAAATCAGAAAATGATTTGACGGTCTGAGGTGGCGGATATGACAATCATTATTAATATTGACGTCATGTTAGCAAAACGAAAAATGAGTGTAACGGAGCTTTCGGAGAAGGTTGGAATTACGATGGCGAATCTTTCTATTTTGAAAAATGGGAAAGCAAAAGCGGTTCGTTTTTCAACATTAGAAGCGATATGTAAAGCTTTGGAGTGTCAGCCAGGGGATATTTTGGAGTATAAAAACGATGAGAATACTCAATAAAAACAGATAACAAATGTAAATAATAGAAGTCAATAAAGAAGGGATAGCCACTAAGCTATTCCTTCTTTACGTTAATTGCTGTTACTAATAAAAAATATAATTTGAATTGCAATGTTTGCGTATCAAAAGGGAACTTGCTACCTTTTGAGGTGATCCGTTTTGTGGAAGACAATTATTTGCCAAAAAGGCTATTTAAACTATGTTTTAAATTATTTCGAGTGAATCAAAAACTTCATTTGTATTATAGTTGATTTAAAACCCAGTTCGTTGCATCTTCAAAGTTATCTGCAATGTAGTTTGGTTCAATATGTGCCCATTTGTCTCGGTACGTATGCAAAGCATCATACCCAGCGCCTGTTCGGACTAGAATCGTAGTCGCATTTACTTTTGCTCCTGCAACAATATCAGTCCAGCGATCACCAACTACAGCACATTGTGTTAAATTAAGTCCATGTTTTTTTGCTGCTTTAAGCAGCATGCCTGTACTTGGTTTACGGCATTCACAACCATCACCGTGTTTATGAGGACATACATAAATATCATCAAAACCGAAGCCTTCTAATTCGTGTACAAAATCGGCTACAGTTGCAATTCCATCTGCGATACCAGGTTGATTTGTGAAAGAGAAAATTTTTATATTTTTAGCTTTTAGTTTTTGCAAGGATGTTTTTGTGAATGGAAATAATGAAAAAGATCCTGGATAATGTATTGTAGTGTCACCACCAATTGTACCGTCACGATCAATGAAAATTGCTTTAATGTTTGTCATAGTTATAGTCCCTTCAATTTATAAGTAGTTTAAAAATGTTTTACAAATCTGTAGCCATTTACTTCATATCCTAATTTTTTGTAAAAAGGATGAGCTTCTACTCTTTTTGTTCCACTAACTAGCCATGTGCCAATGCAATTATGTTTCTTTGCTAATTGCTCGGCATAATCCATCAACACTTGTCCAATGCCTTTCCGTCGTATGTTAGAATCAACGCTAATAATTGAAATCTCTCCATAACGTGTTACATCTTCTAAATTTTCACGTATACGAAATCCAAGTAATCCAAATATAGCTTCTTCTTCCTCGTAAACATATAAAAAATCAAACGGACTCATTTGTACGAATTGTAATCGGTTGTTCATATCTTCATAGGAAATAGAGGAACCTTTTAATTCTTTCGTTAAAGAACAAAGTGCGTCTATATCATCTATCGTTGCTTCACGAATTTGAAAAGACATATTATCCACTCCAATAAAATGTAATCAAACATTTAATATTCTGTTAAAAAATGTTTTTTCCTGCTATGAAAATAAATATTTTATAATGATATATAGATAGTTATATGTTATTCTTTTCCTTGATTGTATTAGAAATGGAAAGAAGGGGAATGCATGTTAAAAGTAAATATCCGCTCAGCTGGATATGAAATAGGCGAAAAAATAATTCATGATATAGCTTTTTCTATCGAAAAAGGTGAACTAGTTGCTCTTATTGGAGCAAATGGTGCTGGGAAGAGTACGACGATTAAAACGATACTCGGATTACTTGTAAATATGGACGGTGAAATATCATTCGGTGAAAAGAAAAATCCGTATGCATACGTACCAGAACATCCAACATACTATGATTACTTGACGCTCTGGGAACATATTGAATTATTAATGGCAGCTCGTGGAAGTGAAATGGGAAGTTGGGAAGAACGAGCGGAACAATTATTACATACTTTTCGAATGAATAAGCATAAACATGAGTATTTATCAAAATTTTCAAAAGGCATGAAACAAAAATCGATGCTAATATTGGCGTTTTTAACTGAGCCAGATTTTTATATCATTGACGAACCTTTTATCGGTTTAGATCCGGTAGCTACGAAAGAGTTTTTAAATTATTTATATAAAGAAAAAGAGCGCGGGGCAGGAATTTTACTTTGTACGCACGTATTAGATACTGCTGAAAAAATTTGTGAAAGATTTTTACTCATTTCACAAGGTATATTAGTCGCAGATGGACATTTAGAATCTATTCAAATATTAGCGGAAATGCCGGGTAGTTCATTATTAGACTGCTTTGATGTAATTGTAAGGCGTGAACAACATGATTAAACAACAATTTTATAAGAGATTACGCCATGAACTTGAGCGGAAATGGAAGTCTATACGTTCGGTAACAGATTGGACAGTCGCATTATATATTATTATTCCAGCACTTATATTTATGGGAATCTATTATCGATCGCTATGGATAAATGAATTATCAACGGAAGAGACGATTTATTTCGGATTAGGATTACTCGCATTTTATCTAGTAACATATCCAAGAGGAGTTCGTTCATTTTTTGAGCAAGCGGATAGTTTATTTTTAATTTCGTATGCAACACATATGCGAAAATTAGTCCAGTATGGCATGATGTACACATTTGTTCGAATAGCGATAACGAATATAATAGTAGTCGTTATTATGTTACCGGTGTTGATGAAAAGTATCGAATTAACAGAGATACAAGTCCTATTATTTTGGTTATTCTTTACTATATTTCGATTTATGTTGTCGTTGTTAACGAGATTTGTTCATGTACATGTGGGGAAACGATGGGTTTTATGGATTGTAAAAAATGTAGTATTTTCTATGAGCGTGTCCTTTTTTGGAATTAGTTTATTTTTTATTTATAAAAATCCGTTGTATTCAATTTTATTTATCGGTCTAGTAATTTTCTTAAGTAGTGTATTAGTAAAAGAGAAAATGAATTATAAAAAGTTCTTTTTTAAAGAAATCGAGAAAGAAAAGGAGGAAAGCATGCGCTGGACGAGCGGAATTATGCAAGTTGGTGGTCATGCGGTTAAACCGAGTAGTTCGAATAAAAAACCGTGGATGTTTCCGCGCTCTAAAAGACTTTTAGGGAAAAAAGCTGATTCTCGTATTGTCGAATCTTTTTTGAAAGAATTTTTCCGTACAAGTACTGTACGAATATTTTATATTCAAATTGTATGTATCAGTACTGCAAGTATAATTATGACTCCAAGGTGGATTGCAGCTATTGTTCTCGTATTTGCTGTAGTTGCAATTTCTCGCTATGCACGTGATTATTGGAATGAATTTACGAATAAGATGTTTCTTCGTTTATATTGTGATGAAGGGAAATTACTATTGTTAAGATGGAAGGCAGATCGTTATTTACTACTACCAGCAATACTTTTATATGGAATAGTTATACTTTCACAGTTTTATTTATTGCCAGCTGTGGTAGGCAGTATTGTTTTTATTTTATTAATTGTATGGATTGTATTTCTACCATTAAAAAAGAGCCATTGACGGCTCTTTTTCTAGTCTGTAACACATTGATAAATAAAATATACTAAAACGAGTATGCTTGCGGCGGAATACATGACATCTAAAGTCATTCAAGTGCCTCCTCAATATCGTGGTATTAATATTGTATGAAATCTTACAATTTCATATTCAAGTGAAAAATATGTGAACGTTAACAAAATTGTAAAGTGCAAAAATTACAATCATTTTGTATAATAGAAGAAACCACCGTTATATAAAAAATAATAAGTGAAAGGGGAGGGAACATAAATGCCAAATTGGTTTAGAAAAACCTTAGTCGCATTAATTACCGTATTTACATTTGGTTTAGTGACGCCTCCTTCCATATTGCTTGATAATGCCAAAGCTGCGGACAAGCCTACGAGCACAGCTGGGCAACAAAGTTTGGAGAGTACGTCCTATACATATGAAGAAACGAATGACAGGTTAACCACCGATACTTTTATTACTTATGCGATGCAAGAGGCAGAGAAGCAGTCGATGCAAAAGTTTGGTACTAAAATTGGTCCAGTAATTGAAGATGAATTTAAAGATGTAATATTACCAAAGATTGAAGAGGCAATTGCTGAGCTTGCTAGTGATGTACCAGAAGATTCACTACAATCATTAGCGATTTCTCAAAAACCAGCTGGTGGGAATAATGAAAAGATTTTTCATGTCTACGATACGAAATCAGGAAATGATTTATTGCGTTTCCATGTAAGAAGAGATCATCCACCGCAAGATGGTTATTATTTTAATTTCCATTATCATCGTTTTGATGATGGATACTCAGGACATCATGAGTTAGGAAATATTTATTGGAATACGAATGTACCGCCGAAATGGCTTTCTTAAAAAGAACAAGAGAAAATCTTGTTCTTTTTTATTTTTATAGAAGGGACAGACAACCATGTTGTTGAATAACATAGGTTTAGAAAAAAGAAGCAAAGGGAGTATGGGAATGCAAAAATATATTGTTTTTGACTTTGATGGCACATTAGTAGATTCACAAAATATATTTGTACCAATTTATAATCAAATTGCTGAAAAGCACGGATATAAAACGGTAAGAGAAGAAGAAATTGAGTATTTACGCAAGTTAACGATGGCGGAGAGATGTAAACAACTCGATGTACCACTGTATAAACTACCGATATTAGCGCTGGAGTTTTATAAATTGTATCAACCTGCTATAAAAGATCTTATTTTGTTCCATGGGATGAAGGAAGTATTAGATGAACTACATAAAAAAGGCTACGGAATTGCAGTCATATCATCGAACTCAGAAGAGCATATTCGGGCGTTTTTACAAAAGAATGATATAGAAAATATACAAGAAGTGTATTGTTCTAAAAATTTGTTCGGTAAAGACAAGATGATAAAAAGATTTTTAAAATCGAAAAAGATAACAGAGAAAGATATGTTATATGTCGGTGATGAACAGCGAGACGTAGCAGCGTGTAAAAAGGCTGGAGTGAACGTAATTTGGGTATCTTGGGGATATGATGTTATTGAAACAGTGAAAAAAGATGCACCAGATTACATGGTTCATAAGCCGATGGAAATTGTGCAAGTAGTACAAGGAGCGTATTCTTAATATGAATACACTGCGAGCAGGCATTCATCATATTGAATTTTGGGTAGCAAATTTAGAGGAGTCCATTTCTTTTTATAATAAGTTGTTCTCCATAATTGGGTGGAGAAAGTTAAATGAAGTAGCATATAGCACAGGAGAAAGTGAAATATACTTTAAAGAAGTAGATGAGGAAATTGTAAGGACGTTAGGGCCTAGACATATTTGTTATCAAGCTATTCATAGAGAAGTAGTTGATGAAGTAGCAGATTTTCTTTCTAGTACGAAAGTGAAGGTAATACGTGGTCCAATTGAAATGAATCATTATTCGGAAGGTTACTATACGATTGATTTTTACGATCCGAATGGATTTATTGTAGAAGTTGCCTATACACCAAATGCAGAAATGTAAGGGGAATAGATATGAAGATAATTACAGCACGGCAAAGCAATATACAAATAGTAAAAGATGCAGCGAATATTGAAGAAATTTCTAAAGGTTTCTCTCCAGATAAGAAATATGTAATTACGAATGCAAATAATGAAAAATATTTATTTCGGACAGGCGATATAAAAGAGTATGAAAGAAAGAAAATAGAGTTTCAAATTTTAAATGAAATGGTAAAACGTAACGTACAGGCACAAAGGCCAATTGAAATAGGTATATTGGAAGAAGAAGGTGTATGCTATAGTATTTTTTCATATTTAGAAGGGGAAGATGCGAAGAAGCTATTGCCTACGTATTCACCAAAAGAACAATATGATATTGGTATAGAGGCAGGAAAAGATTTAGCAAAAATGCATACATTTGAAGCTCCTAAGGATATACTTCCATGGTATGAAAGAGCTATGAAAAAACATAGTAAATATGTAGAGGTATACAAAACATGCGGAATAAAAATAAAAAATGATGATAAAATCATAAAGTTTATAGAAGAAAATGAAATATATTTAAAGAGCCGCCCGAATCGATTTCAACACGATGATTTTCATTTAGAAAATATAATTGTACGGGATGGAAAATATGTAGGTGTTGTTGATTTTAATGGCTATGACTGGGGCGACCCAATTCATGATTTCGTAAAAATTGCACTGTTTGCAAGGGATATTAGTATTCCGTATTCAATCGGACAAATAGAAGGATACTTTAATAGGAAAATACCAGAGGAGTTCTGGAAATTATACACGGTGTACGTTGGCATGACAGTTTTCTCCTCAGTTGTCTGGACATTACGAGCAGCGCCGCATATGTTAAATGATATGTTGGAGCGTCTTATTATAGTTTTAGAGGATCATAATAACTTTGAGTTATCGAAGCCAATTTGGTTTCAACCAGATAAGATTGATATGAAATAGAAAAGGTAGGTGTGATTCGTACCTACCTTTATTTTTTAACATCAAGATACTTATTTAATTTTCTTAAATGTAAGCGGCTGAGTACTTAATGTAGCTGGTACATGTAACTGAAGGGATGGGAATTCACCACTTACATTCATTTCATAAGCGAATAATAAGCTCATTTTCATTTGGAATAAGTCAACTTTTGTGGAGAAGATGTCGTAATGATGATGCCCTAATTGAATATCCATTTCCATAAATTGTACATATAACGAATCATCTCGTTTGTATACTTGTAATGTTCCGTATGCAGGATGTTCAAAAGTACCAGTATAATCCTCTAACTTGTGCGAAGGTGTAGTCCCTTTAATTTGTTCAGGGAGGGATTCAGTTGCTTCTTTCATCATTTCCTTCATTTTTTTAGTATCTTCTACAGCACGTTTATGCCAATCAATGGATTCTAATTCAAGTAGTTCGTCATAAATTTGATTAGCGAGATAAGTAGGAAGTAATGTTCCTCCAGCATTCGTTAAAATAACAAGGCCTATGTTTTCTGTTGGTATGAATGAAACAAGCGCTGAAAATCCATCGATATTACCGCCATGATGAATCACTTTTTTACCACGATAAGCGCTAATAAACCAACCAAGACCGTAACTATTTAATGGAGATTCAGGGAGTGATAAAACCGGTTGGTCTGGAATTGAATTGTGTGGTGTATACATTTGTTGTAATAATTCAGAGGAGATTAATTCATGATCTCCAAATTTTCCTTCATTTAAGTGGAGAAGTACCCAATTTGCCATATCTTCAATTGTGGAATTAATACACCCAGCAGCGCCAACTGTATCGATGTTACGGAATGGAACTGCTTTTATTTCACCGTCATTTTCAATGTAAGGTAAAGCGTAATCATCTGTAGTTTGTGAATCGTTAACAGAGAAGTTTGTATGTCTCATATTTAAAGGTTCTAAAATATGTTCTGTAGTGTATTGCTCCCACGTTTGATTTGTAATGTTTTCAACAATGTAGCTAATTGTTGCATACATTAAGTTGTTATATAGAAATGCAGTCCGGAACGGTGCATCAAGTGGTAAATGTTTTATTTTTTCAACGAGATCTTTTCGAGATAAGGAAGAACTGTACCAAAGAGCCTCATGACGACTCACTCCAGTTCGATGAGAAGCTAAATCCCGTCCTGTAACTTGTGAGCTAGCAAGTAGTTCAGATAAAGTAAAGTTAGGTATATAAGACGGGACAGGAGCATCCCAATTAAACTTTTTTTGCTGTGCTAACAAGCTTAATGAAAGTGTACCAAACGCTTTCGTTGAGGAACCGATTGCGAATCGAGTATTCGGTGTAACAGCCTCTTTTGTTTCTATATTACGATAGCCGAAACCTTCTGAAAGAATAACTTCACCGTCTTTTATAACAGCGACAGCAACACCAGGAACATTTAAATCCTTCATCATTTTTTCAACCGTGGTTTGTAAAGAAGTCATAACAGGTGTTTCAATTTTAGACATATTTCTAACCTCCAAATATAAATTTTGATCTACCGCACTATACTTTCGGTAATAGAAAATGAAAACCTTTTAAAATATGGAAAGTTAATAATTTTGTAAGAATTAGCGCAAGAAATTTTATTAATTAAGATTATTAAATTTACCATTTTTCATGTTATGATAAATTCCATATACGATTGAAAGAAGGTTTTCCTACATATGAAACATGCTGAAAATGAATACTTAAATTTATGCCGCCATGTAATGGAACATGGTACGAAGAAAGAAGATCGTACAGGGACAGGAACTGTATCTGTATTTGGATATCAAATGCGTTTTGATTTGAGCAAAGGATTTCCTTTATTAACGACAAAAAGAGTACCATTTCGCCTTGTAGCAAGTGAACTACTTTGGTTTATGAAAGGTGATACAAATATTCGCTATTTATTGCAGCATAATAATAACATTTGGAATGAATGGGCGTTTAAGAGCTGGGTAGAAAGTGATGAGTATACTGGTCCTGACATGACTGATTTTGGTCTTCGCTCACAACAAGATGAAGAATTTAAAGTACAGTACGATGAGCAAATGGAATTGTTTAAAAAGAACGTTTTAGAAGATGATGAGTTCTCAAATAAATATGGTTATTTAGGAGACGTTTACGGTAAACAATGGCGTGCTTGGAAAACGACAGCTGGTGAGACACTTGATCAATTAAAAGATGTAATTGAAATGATTAAAAAAACACCAGACTCACGTCGTTTAATCGTTTCTGCTTGGAATCCTGAAGACGTACCGAGTATGGCATTACCGCCTTGTCATACATTATTCCAATTTTATGTAGCGGACGGAAAACTTTCTTGTCAGCTATATCAAAGAAGTGGTGACATATTCCTTGGAATTCCATTTAACATCGCAAGTTATTCACTACTAACACATTTAATTGCACATGAATGTGGTCTTGAAGTAGGAGAATTTGTTCATACAATTGGAGATGCACACATTTATACAAATCATTTTGAACAAGTAGAAAAGCAATTGGCACGTGAACCACGTCCATTCCCGAAACTTACATTAAATCCAGATGTGAAATCTGTGTTTGATTTTGAAATGGAAGATTTAACGATTGAAGGATACGATCCGCATCCAGCAATTAAAGCACCGGTTGCAGTATAATTGTAGAGGAGATGAAAAAATGATTGTTTCATTTATGGTCGCGATGGACGAAAATAGAGTAATTGGTAAAGATAATAATTTACCTTGGCGTTTACCGAGTGAATTACAATACGTGAAGAAAACAACGATGGGCCACCCGCTTATTATGGGAAGAAAGAACTATGAAGCGATTGGTAGACCACTGCCTGGAAGACGTAATATTATTGTAACTCGTAATGAAGGGTATCATGTTGAAGGCTGTGAAGTTGTTCATTCTGTAGAAGAAGTATTTGAACTATGTAAAAATGAAGAAGAGATTTTTATTTTTGGCGGAGCGCAAATTTACGATCTCTTTTTACCTTATGTAGACAAGTTATATATAACAAAAATCCATTATGCATTTGAAGGAGATACATTCTTCCCAGAAATGGATATGACAAATTGGAAAGAGATTTTTGTAGAAAAAGGTTTAACGGATGAAAAAAACCCGTATACGTATTATTACCATGTATATGAGAAGCAACAATAATAAAAAAGATTGATGTGAGAATTCACATCAATCTTTTTATTTATATTCACCAATATAAGTTTATAGATGAGATTCGATAGTGCTATAATGATAGGTAGCATGTAAAAATGCTAAAATTTTCAAAAGTACTAATATAGAAAGAGGAGGAGAATCGATTGAGAAAGATATGGGGGATTCTTTTTCTTTGCTTAACATTCATGTTAGTTGGATGTGGTAAAGAAGAAAAACCACAAGAAGCGTTTGATACATATGTAAAAGCGTGGAATAAACAAAAATTTGCAGATATGTATGATCAACTATCAAAAAATGCAAAAAAAGATATTTCAAAGAAAGAGTTTACTGAGAAATATGAAAAAATTTATTCTGGTATCGAAGTGAAAGACTTAAAGGTAGAAACAGGGGAAGTAAAAGAAGATAAAAAAGATGAAGGTCCTGTTCCTTTTAAAGTAAGCATGGATACAGTTGGTGGTAAAATCACATTTGGTCATGAAGCAAAAATGGTAAAAGAAAAAGATGGAGATAAAGAATCTTGGAAAATAGATTGGACTCCTGATTTTATTTTCCCTGGCATGACGAAAGATAGTAAAGTGCGTATGCAGACAACACAGCCAAAACGTGGTGAAATATACGATCGTAATGGAAAAGGTCTTGCAACGAATGGGAAAGCTTCTGAAATCGGATTGATTCCTGAAAAGTTAGGCGATACTGCTCCGCAAACGAAAGAAACAGTAGCGAAGTTATTAAATACGTCTGTAGAAGAAATTGATCAAAAATTAGCTGCTAAATGGGTAAAACCAGGGTATCTCGTACCAATTGGAATTTTGCCTGAAGGGGCAACACAAAATACGTACATTGATTTACCAGGTGTTTCAACAAAACCTGTAAATGTTCGTACATATCCGCTAGGGGAAGCGGCAGCTCATCTGACTGGTTATATTGGAAAGGTAAATGCTGAAGATTTAAAAACGCTACAAAAGAAAGGCTATCAAGCTGATGACCCAGTTGGTAAAGCTGGCTTAGAGCAAGTATTAGAGGAAAAGCTACGCGGTAAAAAAGGTGGCCGTGTCTTTGTAGAAGATGCGCAAGGAAAAGAAATTAAAAATTTAGCAAAAACAGATGCTGTTGATGGAGAAAATGTAACTTTAACTATTGACAGTGTTGTTCAAGAAAAAACGTATAATGAAATGAAGGGCGAAGCTGGTTCAAGTGCAGCAATTAATCCGAAAAGTGGAGAAACAATTGCACTAGTAAGTAGTCCAGCATATGATCCTAATATAATTGCACGAGGGACATCGAAGGCACAACGCGAAGCTTGGAATAATGATCCGAAAAAACCAATGACAAATCGCTTTACACAATTGTCGGTACCAGGTTCTGTATTTAAACCTATTACAGCTGCAATTGGTCTTGAAACGAAAACGATTGATCCAAAAGAAGAGTTGAAAATTGAAGGATTAAAATGGACAAAAGATTCTTCTTGGGGTAATTACTATGTAACGCGTGTGAAAGATGCAAATCCGATTGATTTTGATAAGGCGATGAAATACTCGGATAATATTTACTTCGCACAAGAAGCTTTAAAAATCGGAAAAGACAAGTTTATGAGTGAAGCGAAAAAATTCGGATTCGATGAGAAACTACCAATTGAATATGGATTCCCTGCTTCTAAAATTGCAAATGACGGCATTAAAAATGATATTCAAATGGCAGATACGGGATATGGACAAGGACAAGTATTAATGACTCCTCTTCATTTAGCTTTAACGTATGCGCCGATTGTAAATGATGGAACGATTCCGTCACCGTATATTATTAAAACAGATAAACAACCAAAAGCTTGGAAAGAAAATGTAATTTCTAAAGGAAATCAGGATATATTAAAAACTGCAATGACGAAAGTAATTAATGATCCAGATGGTACAGGGAAAATTGCTAAAATTGATGGTATGACTCTTGCTGGAAAAACAGGTACAGCGGAATTAAAAGTATCAAAAGAGGCCGAAGGAAAAGAACTAGGTTGGTTCGCTGCATTTGATTTAAATTCACCAGATATGGTCATTACAATGATGATTGAAGATGTAAAAGGTAGAGGCGGGAGTAATATTCCAGCTGAAAAAGTAAAACATGTATTTCAAAAATAATATGTAATAGAAGGCTATCTCTATAAGTTGTAGAGGTAGCCTTTTTATACGAAAGAATTCTTAATATCTGTATACTAAATTTTAAGGAAACAAAGTAAATCATTAACTTACGAAAAAAAAGTAGCTATTTTTTATTGACATTGATTAAAACTTTTTGTATTATACTTACATAAGGTAAGTTATTAACTTTTAAAAAACAAATCTTGAATTAAAGATAAAGAGAAAAAAGGGAGAGAATACAATGACAAAAGTACTATTTATCACAGCAAATCCAAATTCAGCAGAAGGTTCTTTCGGAATGGCAGTAGGGGAGGCTTTCATCGAAGCTTATAAAAACGAACATCCACAAGACGAAGTTGTAACAATTGATTTATTCAACACTACAGTACCAGCAATTGATGCAGATGTATTTGCTGCTTGGGGTAAATTTGCAGCAGGTGAAGGCTTTGAAGCTTTAACTGAAGTTCAACAACAAAAAGTAGCAGCAATGAACACAAACTTAGAAACATTTATGAATGCAGATCGTTATGTATTCGTAACTCCAATGTGGAACTTTAGCTATCCACCAGTAGTAAAAGCATACTTAGATAACGTAGCAATCGCAGGTAAAACATTCAAATATACTGAAAATGGTCCAGTCGGCTTATTAGAAGGTAAAAAAGCACTTCACATTCAAGCAACAGGTGGCGTATATTCTGAAGGAGCATACGCAGCTGTAGACTTCGGTCGCAATCACTTAAAGACTGTATTAGGATTTGTCGGTGTGAATGATACTGAATATATTGCAGTTGAAGGTATGAATGCAAACCCTGAAAAAGCACAAGAAATTAAAGAAGCAGCAATTGCTAATGCTCGTGAATTAGCAAAACGTTTCTAATATAGAATGCTTAAAAAGTCCGAACACTTGCTGTTTGGACTTTTTTTCTTCTTTTTCCTTCGTTTGTCTAGTATAATGAAGGTCGGAATGATAATAGGTGGGGGTTCTGTATGATTCAAACGTTTTTTAAAATCTTTTATTTAATTTTAATCGTAATTGCGATTACACCGAGAATGTGGCGTCTTAAAAGACAAGTAAATACGATGGCGCCAAAAGAAAAAGACAATGCTGTGTATAAAACGACAAATTGGTTTGGTAAGAAAATGGTACGTGTAGCTGGAGGGGCAGTAGAAGTGAAAGGACTTGAAAATGTTCCGAAAGACAAGCCAGTACTAGTTGTAAGTAATCACCAAAGTAATATGGATATCCCTGTTTTACTAGGTTACTTAAATAAACCAATTGGATTCGTTTCAAAAGCAGAGATTAAAAAGTTCCCAGTTGTACCAACTTGGATGGAACTTATGAATTGTGTATTTATGGATCGTAGCGATCGTCGTCAATCTCTTCAAGCGATTAAAGATGGAATTGAACTATTAAAGAATGGACATTCTATCGTAATTTTCCCTGAAGGAACGAGAAGTAAGGGTGGCGAAGTTGGAGAGTTTAAGGCTGGTAGTTTTCATCTGGCAGTAAAGTCAGGTGTAGCAATTTTACCTGTAACGTTAGATGGTACATATAAGATGTTTGAAGCGAATGGAAATCGTATGAAGCCAGCTCATGCAACAGTAACAATTTCTAAGCTGATTACACCTGAAGATTATGCGAATATGGATATTAAAGAATTAACGAAGCATACACAGGAAGTTATCGCATCACAATTACATAAGTAATAAAAAAGGATTCAGCTTATAGTAAGCTGAATCCTTTTTTATTATGCTGTAGGTAAGACATAAAAGAGTACACAGAAGAACATCATCGCACTACCACCTAAAACGAACAGGTGCCATATGGCATGGTTGAAAGGTAGCTTTTCCCAAAGGAAGAATATAGCTCCGACAGAATATAAAATTCCACCTGCTAAAAGTAGTGAAAAACCATGTCCAGTTAGATTTTCATAAAGTGGTTTAATGGCAACGATTATGAGCCAACCCATAATGATGTAACATAAAGTTGAAGCCTTTATAAAGCGACGTACAAAGAAAATTTTGAAGACGATACCTCCGATTGCTAGTGTCCATATTATAGCAAGCAACGTCCATCCTAATGGGCCACGAAGTGTAATAAGTAGAAAAGGAGTATACGTGCCAGCAATCAATAAGTAAATGGCTGAATGATCTAAAATAGTAAATATTTTTTCTACTTTAGGATGATGAATGCTATGTAGCAATGTTGAAAACAAGTACAGTAAGAACATGCTTACACCATAAACAGTAAATGCAACTACAGCTGATGCGGTACCGTGCTTAGAAGCATGAATAATCAATATGATTAAGGCAGGGATGCTTAAAATGGCACCGATACCATGTGTAATTGCATTTGCAATTTCTTCTTTTACAAATTGGGTCATTCGTGTCATTTTTTCAGTCATAATGCAAATCCTTTCTACTATCATAAAATAATATGTCATTTCCCTTACCATATCATACACAAGAGCAATAGAAAATGAAATTTGTATAATTGATTATATTTTTGAATTTTTTTGACAAAAGACAATGGATTTGTTGACGTTTTCAAACTTTTTTGACAAAATAAAATTATGTAATAGTAGGACAAGGAAACTACTAATAAAGGGGATGGGGAAATGTTTTCAAATATTGGCTTTCCAGGGTTAATTTTAATTTTAGTAGCAGTACTCATTTTATTTGGACCTAAAAAATTGCCGGAAATCGGGAAGGCTTTAGGGGAAACGTTAAAAGAGTTTAAAAAATCAACGAAAGAATTGACAGATGACGCATTTCAAGAAAAGGAAAAGAAAGAAAAAATGTAGTGTATTTTCCTTGTAATGGATAAATAAAGTGTGGTGAACGAGATGGAAGATCGGGAAATGAGCGTAGTAGAACATATTGTTGAGCTTCGAAAAAGAGTAATATATACGGTGTTATCCTTTGTACTATTTTTAATTATTGGATTTACTTTTACAAAGGATATTTATTTTTGGCTTGTAAAAGATTTACCAATGAAATTAACTGTTCTCGGTCCAAGTGATGTATTGTGGATTTTTTTCTCGATTGCTACAGTATTTGCTATCGTTTGTACAATTCCTTTTGCTGCTATACAAATTTGGTTATTTGTAAAACCGGGTTTACATCCAAATGAACAAAAGATGACAATAATGTATATACCGGTATTGTCTATATTATTTCTCGCAGGTTTATGTTTTGGATATTTCATTGTAATGCCGTTTCTATTTCACTTTTTAACTACGATAGGTAATGAAATGTTTAATACGATGTTTACGACAGAAAAGTATTTTCATTTTGTACTTAATTTAACAGTTCCATTTGCTGTGATTTTTGAATTGCCAGTCGTTGTAATGTTTTTAACTAGTATTGGAATACTTACGGCGGAATTTTTAATAAAAATAAGAAGGTATGCTTACGTAGCATTAATTATCATTGCATCTTGTATATCACCGCCAGACTTTTTATCTCATAGTTTAGTTGCAGTGCCGCTTATTTGTATTTATGAAGTAAGTATTGCGTTATCAAAGGTTGTTAGTAAGAGGAAAAAGAAAAGAGAAGAAATGCAGTCGAAAAGTGCCTCGTTATAAAGGCACTTTTTTATTTATTTGTTATACTATAGCTATAAACGTATACAATATATAGAAGAAAAAAATTATAGAATCTCCAAAATTTAGACAAACTTTGCGCTTTTATAAGCTTATACTAAATGTATTAAACAATTGATGGATAATGAGATTCCCGCCTCAGAGATATTTAGGACGGGAAGGTGAATTAGGTGGAGATGAATAGAGTATAAATCTTCTAGCCATAAGGACTACAGAAATCATATAAGTCTGATTTTACTCCACTTTAAACAACGTGTTACAGCGCAAAGTAGAGGAAGTTCAAAAATCCAATGAAAAAGAGGATTGATATTGTGATTACGAAAAGTTTTTATTTCACTCATTCAACAGGGGATTGCATTAAAATATTCGAAATCCCTGTCCTACAGGCACAGCATCCATTATCGTTTCTAATTCAGTCTCGTCTTCAATTATTTATTGCAAAAATTCAAAAACAAAAACACCCAAGATTTTCGTATTCTTTCCGTGAATATTTACAAAATTGTTTGAAGTGGAATGATTATTTAAATGTATATAAAACAAATACCCTTGAAAAAAATGCATGATACGAAGTACGGACAGGGTTAGTAAACTCTGTCTTTTTCATTTTAGATATGAAAATATAATTAATTTGATGAAATTTCGTTCCAAATTGTTGAAAGCAATGGGAATACTAGTATAATAACAAGGAGAGCGTATTGGAAAGGGAAGAAGTATAGTATGCAAAAAATTAAAATTGTAACAGATTCAACGGCAGATTTATCACAAGACGTAATCGAAAAGTATGACATTCATGTTTTACCATTATCAATCTCTGTAAATGGACAAACATATTTAGATCGCGTTGATTTACAACCTGACGAATTTATTGAAGAAATGATTAAATCAGAGGAATTACCAAAAACATCACAACCAGCTATGGGTACATTTGTAGAAATGTATGACAAGCTAGGGGAAGATGGAAGCGAAGTCCTTTCTATCCATATGACAAGTGGAATGAGCGGTACTGTAGCAACTGCAAATAGCGCTGCATCAATGACTGATACAAAAGTAACAGTTGTTGATTCTCAATTTATTACACATGCTTTAGCATATCAAGTAATTGAAGCTGCAAAAATGGCAAATGACGGACGCTCACTAGAAGAAATTTTAAAACGTGTAGATGAAGTAAGAAAGAATACTCGTTTATATGTAGTAGTGGATACATTAGAAAACTTAGTGAAGGGTGGACGTATCGGTAAAGGAAAAGCGTTTATCGGTTCGCTACTTAATATAAAGCCAATTGCTAGTCTTGAAGACGGTGTTTATAATCCTGTAACGAAAGTTCGTAGCCAAGGCCAAATTGTAAAAACATTAGCTAAGTTATTTGAGCAAGATACGGCTGGAAAAGTCGTAAAAGCTGTTGCAATTCCGCATGCAAAAGCAATTCCTTTAGCTGAAAGTATGAAAGCGGCGGTTGAAAAAGTGAGTGGATTTGCTCAATCAGAAATTTTCTATACAACGCCTATTATTAGTACTCATACAGGTCCGGGCGCAATCGGATTTATGTATTTAGCAGAGTAATAAAAAAGCTACTTGAAAATATATTTCAAGTAGCTTTTTTATGTAAATAGAAAGTAAGAAATAAGAAGAGCTACACAGGCACTACCGCTAATGATATAGCGAGTCTGTAAATATTCATTCATAGAAAACACCCTTTATCCCGCTATTTGCGGACAGTAAAACTCTCTACCTCAAATTTAGCTGGAGCAAAGAGGTTAGGTAGCGGGCTGCCCGTAAAAGCTTGATCGGTGAAGGCAAATAATCAGTGGGGATGAAGAAATCCCACTAATTAAAGTTTCACTATAGGATTTTCTATATTATATGTTGGATATAGAAAATCAGTCATTACGTTACACATGTAAAGTTTCAATTTTTTCGTTTATTTGCTTATCATTTGTTGCGTTACTATAAATAAAAGTTTGACCTAAAAAGAGTACATGCAGTTGTTCCCACGGTAACATGCGCAAATTCCAATTATTTCGAAGTCTAGTTATTGCTTCACGAGGTGTTTCATCGGCGAGTGCAAAAGCTCCGTAATGCATTGGTATAAAATGTGTAGCGTTTAAATCTAAATAAGCTTGCACGGCCTCTTCAGGTGAAACATGAGATACTTTCATAAACCATTCTGGTTCATAAGCGCCAATGGGCATAAGAGCAATATCAATTAAAAAGCGTTCACCAATTTCTTTGAAACCTTGGAAATAGCCACTGTCACCACAAAAATATATGGTTTCCATAGTCGTTTCATTATCAATAATCCATCCACCCCAGTGAGACGTATTCATATCAAATAAGAATCTTCTCGTCCAGTGCTGAGCAGGTACGAAGTGAAAAGAAACTTCGTTAATTATCGTACTTTCCCACCATTTATACTCTTCTACATGTTTAAATTTCTTACGAGTAAATAATTTTTTTAATCCAATAGGTACAAGATATAGAACATCATCATTCAACTGACGAAGAGTTGAAAAATCTAAATGATCATAATGACCATGTGAAATAAGGACAATATCAATTTTAGGTAGTGCTTCTATAGAGAGTCCAGGTTCTGTAAGTCTTGGAACTAGCTTTAATTTATTAGCCCATACTGGATCTGTTAATATATTAAGTCCATTCGTTTGGATAAGAAAAGTGGAATGCCCAATCCATGTGATAGTCGTTTTTTCAACATTACTTTGCAAAAATGCACTTTGTTTAACGGGTGATTGTTCTACTAAGAAAGAAAAATCTTTTTTGTTTTGCTTTCGTTCTTTACGCCAGCGTAAAAAAGAGCGAATTGATTTTTTTGTACTAACATTATCCATATTTTCATAGCGCTTTGCCATGAACATCACCTCATTTAAAATCGTTGTATTTGTATTGTACCGAAATGTTGTTAAGGAATACAGTGTAAAACATGGATTAATGTTTAAGGAATTGTTAAAAAATAGGGAGAGGTATTTACAAAAGTAACAATGAAATTAGTTTTATCACTTTTATTTAGAGAAATAATAGTAAAAAAATATATTTTGTCTAGTAATTCGCTTGAAATAAAGAAGTAACATACGTAAATTCGTACGATTTCGTGAACAAATGTAGTAAACAATTTTCTCGTAGTGTTAACTTTTGTTATTATAAACATAACCTATTTAAATTTAGGATAGAGAAAAGAGGTTTATAAATGAAGCGTTATCAAAAAATAATTGGTCTTATGGTTGTATTTTGTCTCTTTGTACTTGCTGGATGTAGTGAATCAGGTTCAAAGCTTCGTAAACCATTAAATTGGGATTTAGAAACCTTCCAATTTACAAATCAAGATGGAAAGAAATTTGGTACAAAAGATTTAAAAGGGAAAGTTTGGGTTGCAGATTTTATGTTCACAAATTGTCAGACAGTTTGTCCACCAATGACTGCAAATATGGCCAAGCTTCAAAAGATGGCAAAAGAAGAGAAATTAGATGTTCAGTTTGTTTCATTTAGTGTAGATCCAGACCTTGATAAGCCAGAAAATCTGAAAGCTTTTATTCAAAAGTTTACAGAGGATACTAGTAACTGGAATTTATTAACGGGGTATTCGTTAGAAGATATTACAAAGTTTTCAAAAGATAATTTCCAATCACTTGTAGATAAGCCGGAGAACGGTCAGGTCATGCATGGTACATCATTTTATTTAATTGATCAAAACGGAAAAGTAATGAAAAAGTATAGTGGCATTAGTAATACGCCATACGAAGACATTATACGTGATATGAAGCGATTAGTGGGTTAAAAATAAGGGTGCATAGCACCCTTATTTTTTTGCATTAGTCTATCGATAAAATGTCATGTTGCTGGGGAAGTTTCGGCGCCCGAATTTCTAATACGCCGTTTTGATAAGAAGCTTTTGCCGCTTTTTTATTGATTGAATACGGCAATTTAATCAATCTTGATGCTTCTGAAATGGAACGTTCTCGGCGATAATAGTTATGGGATGTTTGTTCTTCTTCCTCTTCAAGTATCTCTTCTTTTACAGAGACTTTTAAGTATTCACTTTGTATTTCAATTTGGATTTGTTCTTTTTGTATACCTGGTAGTTCAGCTGTAACAACGAGTTCTTCACCAACTTCATATAAATCTACAGGGAATGTTAATAAACGGTTTCCTTTTTGGAAAAAATGATTTAAATCAGCGATTACATTGCGAAGAGGTGTTTGCTCGAAGAAATCATCAATTTGCTTTAAGTAATTACGAACCGGTGGGCGAGAAGAATCTTTTTTTTCTTCACTCATGGTATTCCCTCCTAGAAATCAATTTGCAATATCATATGACAAAAGCGGAGAAAGGTGAGTGCCTAGTTTTCATGTTTTCATAAAAAATTGTTAAAAATGTGAAATGGAGTGATTTTTTTATAGTTTTTGGTCGCCATATTCAGTTGATTATGCTAGTATAAATAGGGTTGATATAGTAGTATAGAGACAGAATGAAAACTGAAAGAGGGTAAGAAGTATGTGTGGTTTTGTAGGATGTTTATGTGAAAACCCTAGAGAGTTTTCAGAAACAGAAAAACATCAATTTGAAAATATGAACACGATGATTTTCCACCGTGGTCCAGATGACGAAGGATATTTTCGTGATGAACATGTACAATTTGGCTTCCGCCGTTTAAGCATCATTGACTTAGAGGCAGGACATCAGCCGCTAACTTATGAAAATGATCGATATGTAATTATTTTTAATGGTGAAATTTACAACTATGTAGAATTACGTGAAATGTTACTTGAAAAAGGTGCAACGTTTGCAACGCAATCTGATACAGAAGTTATCATTGCATTGTATGCACATATGAAAGAAAAATGTGTAGACTACCTTCGTGGTATGTTTGCATTTATGATTTGGGATCGTGAAGAAAAGAAACTTTTCGGTGCACGTGACCACTTCGGTATTAAACCTTTATACATCGCACAACAAGGTGATACTACATTCTTCGCATCTGAGAAGAAAAGTATTATGCATGTGATGGAAGATAAAGGCGTTAATCCAACGTCACTACAACATTACTTTACGTACCAATATGGTCCAGAGCCAGAAACTTTAACAATTGATGTTAATAAAATCGAGCCTGGTCATTATTTCGTAAAAGAAATCGGTAAAGAGATGGAAATCCATCGCTACTGGAAACCTTATTTCAATGCTTCAAGTGCAACGAAAGAGGAGCATATCCAAGCAATTCGTGATGTGTTATATGATTCAGTAAAAGTGCATATGCGTAGTGATGTACCAGTAGGTTCATTCTTATCTGGTGGTATCGATTCATCTATCATCGCTTCTATCGCAAGAGAAATGAATCCAAATCTTTTAACATTCTCTGTTGGTTTTGAGCAACGTGGTTTCAGTGAAGTTGATGTTGCGAAAGAAACTGCTGAGAAATTAGGCGTTAAAAACCATAACGTATTCATTTCAGCGAAAGAATTTATGGATGAGTTCCCAAAAATCATTTGGCATATGGATGATCCTTTAGCTGATCCAGCAGCTGTACCATTGTACTTCGTTGCGAAAGAAGCACGTAAACATGTAACAGTTGTTCTTTCTGGTGAAGGCGCAGACGAGCTATTTGGTGGTTATAACATTTACCGTGAGCCAAACTCACTAAAAATGTTCTCTTACATTCCTAGCCCAGGTAAGAGCGTTCTAAAAGCATTAAGTGGTGCTCTTAAAGAAGGATTTAAAGGTAAGAGCTTCCTAGAGCGTGGATGTACACCAATTGAAGAGCGTTACTATGGAAATGCTAAAATCTTCCGTGAAGAAGAAAAAGCTGAATTAATGAAGTATTACAATGAAAGTGTTAACTATATGGATATCACGAAACCATTGTATAACGAGATTAAAGATTATGATGATGTAAGTAAAATGCAGTACATTGACATGTTCACATGGCTACGCGGTGACATTTTATTAAAAGCTGATAAAATGACAATGGCAAACTCATTAGAACTTCGTGTACCGTTCTTAGATAAAGAAGTATTCGATGTTGCATCTAAAATTCCAACTGAATTTAAGATTGCTAACGGAACTACGAAAGCTATTTTACGTGAAGCAGCACGCGGAATCGTTCCAGATCACGTATTAGATCGTAAAAAACTTGGATTCCCAGTACCAATTCGTCACTGGTTAAAAGACGAAATGCATGATTGGGCTATAAATATTATAAACGAAAGTAAGACAGAGCATTTAATCGACAAACAGTATGTATTAAACTTACTGGAAGCACATTGTGCAGATAAAGGCGATTATAGCCGTAAAATTTGGACTGTACTTGCGTTTATGGTATGGCACCAAATTTATGTTGAGCATAAATACGATACGAATAAGTTCCATGAAGAAACAAAACGTGCGTATAGTTTAGTTTAATTAGAAAAACCTTAAGATCGCATACGGTCTTAAGGTTTTTTTCATAAATAGGAAGTATTATTGATACAATAATAGTAAAAGGATGGACAACATATGATTACGTTTGAGAAAGTTACTGTAGAAAATGAAAGCGTTGTTAAAGAAATGTTTAAATCGCATAGTTTAGGTGAGAAAAAGGTACAGTACTGTGTGAAAGTTGATGATACATATATTGGTGTAATAGATTATAGTGTACAAGAGGAACGGGCTGTTTTATCACAGCTAATTATTCATTTTGATTACCAAGGTTACGGTTATGGTACAAATACGTATTTTACATTTGAAGAAATGATGAAACAAAGAAATGTGAAAGAAATAAAAGTGCTACAAGAGAAATTAACAGAAAAGGCGAAGTCTTTCATAGAGAGTTTTGGTTTTGCTTCAGAAGATGAAGAGTATGTAAAGAAAATATAACGATGATTATTTATGCGATACAATAAATATAAGGCAGGTGGATGTATGACGATGACTTCTGGTCTTGTATTAATTGGAGGGTGCTTTATAGTAGCAGAATTATGTCATATAATCATTCGGAAAAGAATGAGTAAGGAAAAAAAGCCGTATGAATTACAATACATCCCTGTCTTTTTCATTATGTTTTGTATGCTTAGTACATTACAAAATTTAATGAACTTTCCACCACTTGTAAATGTTTTTTTAAAGTTTGGTTTACTTTATAGTGGTGTTGGAATAGCACTTTTATTTATTTTATTTTGCATACGTTATGTTCACTATCAATCGTATATATTTATTTTAAATTGGTTAAAGCAAGATGATAGAAACCGCCTTACATAAGGCGGTTTTTTTATTTGCAATTGTAACAGAACCTGTACATTTCACATAAAATAGGACGAGTAGAAATGCAAACATATTACAAGAAAGGGGCGGGGCAATAAAATGAAACTTGTTATAGACGCAGGGCACGGTGGATATGATTCTGGTGCTGTTGGTAATGGTTTAGTAGAAAAAAACTTAACACTTCAAATTGCTAGACGCGTTCGAGACATTTTAACGGTAAATTACCCAATTACAATTAAAATGACACGTGATAGTGATGTGTTTATTTCTTTATCTGAACGTGCTAATATTGCTAATGCTTTCAGTGCGGATTATTTTATTTCATTTCATATTAATAGCGGCGGGGGTACAGGTTTTGAAAGTTATATTTATAATGCGTTATCCAATAGCAGCACTGCATATGCAAAGCAACAAAAAATGCATACAGCTGTCAATCCTGTATTAACAAAATATGGTCTTCGTGATCGAGGAGCAAAAAAAGAAAATTATGCGGTATTAAGAGAAACCACAATGGATGCAATTTTAACTGAGACTGCTTTTATTGATACAGCGTTTGATGCAAATTTATTAAAAAATCCACAATTTATTGAAGATCTAAGTCAAGCGTATGCAAATGGAATAGCAGCTATTTTTGGAGTAGCTCCAAATCTACAACCCCCTAACCCACAACCGACACCTCAAACGAAGGGAATCGCTTATATTCTTGGGAAAAATGTAAATTTAAGAAATGGTCCATCAACTTCTTCCTCAGTTATTCGTCAATTAAATTCTCCAGAATCTTACGTTGTATATCAGGAAAGTAACGGATGGCTAGATTTGGGGAATGGGCAATGGGTGTATAATGATCCTTCGTACATTAATTTTGTAAAGACAAGCAATAGTGATGGAAGCCCGATTGGGGTTGCATATATACAAGGGATGAATGTAAATTTAAGAAGTGGTCCATCAACTACATCTGCAGTTATCCGCCAATTAAATTCTCCAGAATCTTATTTAGTATATATAAATGAAAATGGTTGGTTAAACCTTGGTGGAAATCAGTGGGTATATAATGACCCAGCGTATATTAAATATACTCAATATTAGGAATTAAAATGATAATGCAATATGGATGCGTATCCTTGTTATGTATAACAAGGATACGCATTTTAATAACAACATTTATTTTCATACTTATGCACTATGTTTTAAAAAGAAACATTAGAAAAGCGGATAGAATCTAAATAGTATATATTAAAAAAGTTATCTTATATACATTGACAATGTATATAAGATACATTAATCTTTAAATGTTAATGATAATCGATTTCATCTAGGGAGGACATATGATACATACTAAAAAACTAATTATGTTCTGCATTATGATACTCATGGTTGTAATTGCAGGATGTAGTAAAGAAGAGAAAAAAGAAAATAATATATCAGCGAAAGCAAAAGATTCATATACGGTAAAGCATGCAATGGGTGAAACGACAGTAAATGGTACACCTAAAAAAGTTGTTGTTTTAACAAATGAAGGCGCAGAGGCTCTCCTAGCTGTGGGCGTAACGCCAGTGGGGACTACGAAACCACGTGCTGGTGATGAATGGTATCCTCATTTAGCGAAAGAGTTAAAAAACACGGAAGTTGTAGGAACTGAACGTGATATTAATTTAGAGGCTGTAATGAAGCTTAAGCCAGATTTAATTATCGGAAATAAAATGCGTCATGAAAAAATATATGATCAGCTAAAAGAAATCGCACCAACTGTTTATGCAGAAACATTACGCGGTGATTGGAAAGAAAACTTTACACTTTATACAAAAGCTGTAAATAAAGAAAAAGAAGGGCAAAAAGCTCTTGATGATTATAAAAAACGCATTGAAGGAATGAAAGAGAAGTTAGGCGATAAATTGAATTCTAAAGTTTCTATTATTCGTTTCGTGCCAGGTGATGTTCGTATTTATCAAAAAAACTCATTCTCGGGTGTTGTTTTAAATGATATTGGATTTAAACGACCACCATTACAAGATAAAGATGATTTTGCGATAAAAGGAATTACAAAAGAGCAGATTCCAAATATGGACGGAGACTACTTATTCTATTTCACGTCTGATAAAGATGCAGATAAGAATAATGAAGGAAATTCGTTAGCGAAGGAATGGACAGAAGATCCACTCTTTAAGCAACTACAGGCTTCTAAAAATAATAAAGTATTCCAAGTAGATGAAGTGATTTGGAATACAGCAGGTGGTATTGTAGCTGCAAATCTTATGTTAGATGATATTGAAAAATATTTTCTGAAGTAAATGAATAGTCGAGTGCATCCCTTTAAATAAGTGATGCACTTTTTTGTTTGTTAAAATACAGAAAATTCCTTCTTTTGAGTGTAGATAAGTTGTACAATTAAAACAATCATGTGATAAAGGAGTGGGGAAGAATGAAAGCTACTCATAAAGATTGGATTTTATTTAACGGAAGAATTGTAAATACGAAGGAAGAACAGCCGATGATTCCATTAGAGGAGAGAGGCTTTCAATTTGGTGATGGTATATACGAGGTATTCAGACTATATGACGGGAAGCCACATTTATTAGATTTACATTTAGAACGATTCTTTAACTCTATGGCAGAAATAAAACTAATTCCACCATTTACGAAGGAAGAATTAGTAGAAGAGTTATATCAAATGATTGAAAAAAATCAGTTTCAAGAAGATGGGAATGTATATTTACAAATATCAAGAGGTACACAACCGCGCAATCATGTATATGAATCAGATTTACAACCGACATATTTTGCAAATCTTGTTTCGTTCCCAAGACCAGTTGCTTCAATGGAGGCAGGGATTAAGGTGACAGTAGAAGAGGACATCAGGTGGAAGTTTTGCCATATAAAATCTTTAAATTTGCTTCCTAATATCATGATCAAAAACAAAATAAATGAACAAGGGTATCAAGAAGCAATATTAGTACGAGATGGTATTGTGACTGAAGGGTGTCATTCCAATTTCTTTATCGTGAAGAATAATAAGTTGATTACACATCCAGCGGATCATTTCATTTTACATGGTATTACACGTCACTACGTAATTACATTAGCGAAAGAGTTACATATCGATGTAGAGGAACGAGAGTTTTCATTACAAGAAGTATATGACGCTGAGGAGTGCTTTTTTACAGCGACGCCACTTGAAATATTCCCAGTCGTTCAAATTGGTGATGAACAGTTCGGGGCTGGTGAAAGAGGACCAATTACGAAAAAACTACAAGCTGCATACGAAGAGAGTATTCGTTTGTTTAAAGTGACAAATTAATCATGAAGAAAAAAGCTGGTATTCTTCCGGCTTTTTTTCATGATATAATTCAAGCATAGGACAAGTTTTGAAAACGCTGTAAAAAGGGGATTTAATATATGAATTATGAAGATTTTAAAGAAGTAATTCACGGAAGACGAAGTGTTAGAAAGTTTACAGATCAAGAAGTATCTACTAATGATATAAAAGAAATAATTGATTGTGCTCGTTACGCACCGAGTGATACGAATTCACAAACGTGGGAATTCTTAGTTATCATGAATCGAGAGAAGATTAAAGAAATTGAACAAATGACATGGGATGCATTACATAAACTTGCGGCAAAAGCAGCAGAAAATGGAGAAGAGAAAGCAGGGAAATTACTTACACGTTCTTTCGGACCATATGCAACAGCTTTCTCGGAGGCACCAGTATTAATTGTATGTTTGGCAACACCATATGAATCAAAGTTCCGTGAAAAGATATTTGATCCAATTGCTTTTGTTCCAGATTCCGTTTGGGAAGAAGAAGGCATTAAGAGTAGCTGTTTAGCGGCACAAAACTTAATGTTAGCTGCACATGCAAAGGGACTTGGTACTTGTCCAATGACAGGGCCAGTATTGCTAGCTCAAGATGAACTGCGCCAATATTTACAAATTGCGCCTGAAAAACAAATAAATATGGTTATTTCACTCGGATTTCCGAAAGATAAACCGAAGAAACTTCCAAGAAAAGAAGTAGATGAGATTACAACGTTTGTTTTTTAATTGCTGTATAGAAAAGACATTGAACTAACAATGTCTTTTTATTTTTGAGGGTATGTAATTCATATGTTGGGCTAAAATGATAGATAAGAGGGAATTACTATTTATTTCATAAAAAAAATTAATGTTCTATTAAGGAAAGTATGATACATTAATCGTGAGCAAGATTCTATTTGTTCATGAAAGTGTTGAAAGTAGTCTCAAAATTTAAAAGTTATTTTTGTATAATAAATTATAATGAAGTTACAGGGGGGATGAATTTTGAAAAAATTCATAATCACTGGATTGTCTGTATTGTTATTAGTTGGTTGCGGTGCTCCACAGGAAAAAGAGGACGCGCAATCAAAACAGGAAGAACAAGTTGTAAACGCAAGTGATGAGAATATGGTTGTATTTCCTGAAGGAGCAATGTCAATTGGAGAAGGGAAAGTAAAAGTTATTACTCCAGATGGTACTTCTGAAAACGGCAATATACCGACTGTATTCATCAAAAAGGATACGTTAATTCAGCAAGTTGAATTAGAACTTTCTAATTTTCAAAGTGATAAAGAAACATTCGTATTTGTAGATCAAATGTATACAGATAAACATCAAGTAACTAGTACAACGCAGACAACAGTGCAGTTAAAAGAAAAAACGCTGGAAACAGGTAGTCATACAATTACTGCAGTTCAGTATGAAAACAATGACCCGAAAGGAAAGGTTATTAGTTTTAATCAAGCAACATTTGAGACAAAACCTGCGTCTTAACAAGAATAAAAAGTACATTACTCAAAAAGTAGTGTGCTTTTTTGTTTGGACTAGAGTGTGCAAGAGTGAATAACTTATTTCATTTTCTAATACGATTAAATAGGAAGTAATCACTTGTTACTACTATGACAGAGAAAGAGGTTGAAGATGTGAATCGGTGTATTCGTATCGTCTTGATTAGTATGATGATGGCAGTATTTTGGTTTACGATACAAGAGATGATTCAAGCTACGCTCAATTATCAAATTCATGACTTATTAATAGGAGCTATTTATTTTACCATTGTTTATCTATTATATCCCGCACTAACGGGCAGTAAGACCTTACCTTAAAACTCGGTATAGGTGAGGAGATTAGGTGGGAGATCAACTGCCTGTAAATGCACGATTGATGAGGGCTGATAATCATTGGAGATGAACAAACTCTCCAATGATTAAAGTTTCACTTTATGATAAACTCGGATTAAGGTGAGTTTTGCAAGAAAAATGTAGGTATTTCATTTGAAATGTCGAATAGTACATACGATGTCGTAATAACAAATTTTCTATTGTTTACTGTGAAACAGGAGAAGGAGAGATAGTAATGAAACGAGCTCTTATAAATATTGATTATACATATGATTTTGTAGCTGAGAAAGGCGCTTTAACATGCGGGAAACCAGGACAGGAAATTGAGAAGGAAATTGTACATATAACGAAGCAATATATTGAAAATGGAGATTACGTTGTCTTTGCTATTGATAAACATGAAGAAAATGATGTATATCATCCAGAATCAAAGTTATTCCCGCCTCATAATATAGCTGGTACAAATGGAAGAGATTTGTTTGGTGAATTACAAGATGTGTACGAAACATATAAAAATGCAGAGAATGTATATTACATGGATAAAACACGGTATAGTGCATTTGCAGGAACAGACTTAGAGATGAAGCTAAGAGAAAGAGGAATAGCAGAAGTTCATCTTGTAGGTGTTTGTACTGATATTTGTGTTCTTCATACAGCAGTAGATGCTTATAATAAAGGGTTTAAAATTGTTGTTTATGAAAAGGCGGTTGCATCTTTTAATGCACAAGGGCATGAATATGCACTTGGACATTTTAAGTCATGCCTACATGCAGAAGTGAAGTGAAAAAAGAGGCCTTTAAAAAAGGTCTCTTTTATTTGTCCTTGTTCATTGAAAACAGCTACCGCAACGCCTAATAAATTGAGTGGTCTTGATCCGACAACTTCTCTAATTTCTTCGATATACCCCATTGTAGGTAACCTCATTAAGGAAAAATAAGAGCATATAAACTATTCGTTATTATATAAATATATTCCTCTTTATAAATGTAAGAGATGTCAAATATCTCATGTGTTTTATTTGGTAAAATATACATCAAAAAAGGTCAAACAAAAACTTTGACCTTTTTTGACCAAATGTTATAATAAAGGCAGAAAGAGATAATCTTTCATTCATAAATAATAAGGAGGAAAAAATATGCGTAATTTATTTCCAGAGATAACAAAACGTCAAAATGGTATTTTTGATTTTGGGCCTTCTTTATTAGAAGGGATGACAGATGCTTTCTTTAAGCCACTGAACATGGATACTTTTAAAGTAGATGTTCATGAGCAATCTGATAAATATACTGTGAAAGCAGATTTACCAGGTTTTCAAAAAGAAAACATTCAAGTTGATTTTGAACAAGATGTATTAACGATTCAAGCAACTAATCATAATGAAGTAGAAGAAAAAAATGAGAATGGCACATATATTCGTAAAGAACGTTCTATAGGTTCTGTAACTCGACGCTTTAGTTTTAAACAAGTTGAGGAAGAAAATGTTAGAGCAAATTATAAAGATGGCGTACTGACAATTGAATTGCCAAAATTGAAAGAAGAAAAAAGTAGTAAGACAACAATTAATATCGAATAAAAGAGCTGATAAATTCAGCTCTTTTTTTACGTAGTTAATGAATAAATGAGTTGAAATCGTAATGAGATGGATAAAGTTTTAACGTATAAAAAAATTTCACGATTTGCTCCCCCTTAGGTTATTAAAAAGGGTATATTTAAAGGGAAAGGAAAAAGAACAGCTAGACATACTGTTTAAAGTGAATTAGTAATAGAGTCAAAATACATAGTAAGGGTAGCGGCATTTTAGATTAGGATAATAGATTTTTCTGGAACAAACTTAGGCGATTATGAATTTTTTAATTAGTAAGGAAGTGGTTAAATGAGCTTATTAACGTATACGGAAGAATTTTTTAATTATGTAAGAGAGTTTTTACTTTTAAGATTTTTACTATTTGCTTTAGTTTTAATCATTATTTCTTTTGTAATAAACCGTATTATTGATTGGTTTTTTAGGAAATCAAGCTTTTTTGATGAAGAGGTAGAGCAGACGATTCAAAGTGTAATTCGATCTATTTTTAGATATATCATTATCATCAGTCTTATCATATATTTAATTAGCCAATTTGTAGATATAAAAAGTATTATTGCAGGTGCAGGGATAGCTGGAGTTGTCATCGGTTTTGCTGCACAACAGATGTTAAAAGATGTTATATTAGGCTTTGCAAGATTAGCGGACAAAGAGTTTCGGGTTGGTGATTTTGTAACTTTTAACGGAACAAATTCAGGAACTATTGAAGAGATTAGTATTCGTTTTATGCAAATTCGTGAATGGTCAGGAAAACTACTTACCATCCCGCACGGAGAGATTAGAACGATACAAAATTTTAATAAAGGATGGATGCGTGTAATTGAACGCATCACGGTAAGTTATCAGGAAGATCCAACAAGAGTGAAGGAATTGTTAGAAGAAGTATGTGTTATATGCAATGAAAAATTGAATCAAACTCTTTATAGAGTAGAGGATGAGGCTGTTGAACCATTTAAATACGTCGGTGTTACAGACTTAAATCCTAACTTGAAATATGTTGGCTATGAATTTTGTATTACAGGTTTAATAAAGCCAGAAGATTATTTTGAAACTTCTAGACAAGTAAGATTTGAATTAATGTCTATGTTCCATAAAAATCAAGTGCAAATGCCAGCAGCGAATATGGTTGTTACTACTGAAGGTTTACAGCATATCCATGGTGGACAATCTTTATCGGACAGCTAAAGTAGAATCGTTTGTTAACAAAAATTCTGCTTCCAACATTGGATAGAATAACAATAATAAAATGATTGATATAAAGAAAGGGCTGAAGGAATTCGGTTCTTTTTTTATTTATAGAATTTAGAAATTTCTTAATGTTATAATTGTAGTTGGTGATGAGAATGAACTTTGAAGAAAAAGAGATGCGTCGTTTAGAAGCATTAAAAGAAATTGCTGAATTATTAAATGAAGCAACAAACTTACAGGATATGTTAGAAAAAGTGTTGCATACATTGTTACAAGTAATGAATTTACAAACAGGGTGGATATTCTTTATTGATGAAAGTGGAAAGCACAGTATGCTTGTAGACGAAAATTTACCAGAGGCTCTTACGTGGCAAAAGAAGAAGCCGATGTGTGAAGGAAACTGTTGGTGTGTAGAACGTTTTGTGAATGGGAGATTGGAAAAAGCGACTAATATTATTGAATGTAAGCGAATAGAAGATGCAATTGAATGTAATTGGGGAGAGACAGAAGATGTTACACATCATGCGACAATTCCGCTTAGGTCTGGATCAGAAAAATTTGGTCTACTAAATGTGGCTGCACCTCATAAGACTCATTTTTCTGAGGAAGAGTTAGCATTATTAGAATCAATTGCATTTCAAATTGGAACGACAATACAACGTATTCAATTAGTTGAGAAAGAACGTAAATATGTAGTGGTAGCGGAAAGAAATCGACTTGCACGTGATTTACATGATTCAGTAAAACAATTGTTATTTTCTATTATGCTAACAGCGAAAGGTACTCTGAATATGACGCAAGATAGAGAATTGCAAGAGATGTTAAGTTATATTGGGGAATTATCACAAGAAGCATTACAAGAGATGACGCTATTAATTTGGCAATTAAGACCTGAAGGATTGGAGAAAGGATTAGCAGAAGCAATTCAAAATTACGGGAATTTATTAGGAGTTCAAGTGGAAGTTCGAATTGATGGGATGGTTTCAATGGGGGATGAAATAGAAGAAGTTTTATGGCGTATTAGCCAAGAGGCGCTACATAATTGTAAAAAGCATGCTTCGTGTGAAAAGGTACATATTCTTTTGAAAATAGAAAATAACCAGTTACATTTTTACATAGAAGACAATGGAATAGGATTTATACAAGAACAAGTAAGGGAATCAGCACTTGGCCTGAAAAGTATGAAGGAACGTATTCAGTTAATGAAGGGATCGTTTCAAATTATAACAGAGCTGAAAAGGGGTACAAAAATAGAAATTCAATTGCCGATTTGAAGGGGAGAATAAGGTTGAAGATTAAACTGCTACTAGTTGAGGATCATCATATCGTTCGAAGAGGACTTGTATTCTTTTTGAAAACGAGAGAAGAATTTGAAATTATTGGGGAAGCGGAAAATGGCGAAGAGGCATTACATTTCGTGCAAAAAGAAAGACCAGATGTCGTACTAATGGATGTATCGATGCCGAAAATGGATGGAATTGAGGCAACAAAACGTCTAAAGCAATATGATGAGACAATAAAGGTACTTATATTAAGTAGTTTTTCAGAGCAAGATTATGTTATACCAGCACTTGAAGCTGGAGCAGATGGTTATCAATTAAAAGAAGTACAACCTGAGCAACTTGTCGCTTCTATTATTGCAGTACATCAAGGAAATGCGAATTTTCACCCGAAAGTAACACCTGCATTAATGGGGCGTTCTGCAGTAAAGAAGGAAGTAGAAAATCCTTTTTCAATGTTAACGAAAAGAGAGCAAGAGGTACTTCGCGAAATTGCGAAAGGAAGAAGCAACAAGGAGATTGCAGCAGAACTTCATATTACAGAACAAACTGTGAAAACACACGTTTCAAACGTTTTAGCTAAATTGGAAGTGGATGATCGTACGCAAGCCGCATTATACGCAGTGAAACATGGAGAGAATTATTCATAAGCATGAATAATTCTGTTATATCGTATGACAGAATACATAGGAGCAATTAAAAATTATAGTAATCCCTAATATAGGTTTTTCTTCTTTCGATAATTAGGTACAATAAAGTGAAACTCTAATCAGTGGAGGACCATCCCCACTGATGATTAGTTCAACTAATCGGTTTTTACAGGATAAAGCTACGATGGAAGGGGAGGATATGCTATGCCTGGTACAAGAAGTGGGATTGGAAAGATTCAGGCTTCGTTAAATGGTTTATCACCGAAATTGCGAAGTATTGCCGAACATATTTTGAAACATCCACAAGATGTTGTACATAAATCTATTACAGAATTAGCTGAAGTTACGAATAGTTCCGAAGCTACGATATTCCGCTTATGTAAAAACCTTGGTTTGCAAGGTTTTCAAGATTTAAAGATTACATTAGCTCGTGAAATTGTACATACACCGATGCAAAATATCCATGAAGAGGTATCAGCAGAAGATAGTATGGTAACTGTTGCTAAAAAAGTTTTTCATTCGCATATTACAGGACTGCAAGATACTTTACATTTGCTTAATGAAACGGCACTTGAGCAGGCTGTACGAGCCTTACAAGAAGCAAGTCGAATTGAGTTTTATGGAAATGGTGGCTCTGGTATTATTGCAATGGATGCGTATCATAAGTTTATGAGAACGGGTATTTCTTGTATCGCTCATACTGATTCGCATTTTCAAATTATGGGGGCAGGTTTACTCTCGGAAAATTCAGTTGTTATTGGTATTTCTCATTCTGGTAGCAATAAAGGATTACTTGAAGCGTTAGAAGTAGCGAAAGCAAGAGGAGCCAAAATTATTGCGATTACGAGCTATAAGAAATCAGCATTAAGTCAACTTGCTGATATAACGTTATATACATCAACACGTGAGACTGAATTCCGCACAGAAGCAAGTTCATCACGATTAGCACAGTTAAGCTTATTAGATACTTTGTATGTAGGGTTGTCGTTGCAGCGACAAGAGGAAACTCTAAAAAATTTACAAAGTATACGTGAAACGATTTCGATGAAGCGAATATAAAAAAAGCTCTTCAAATGAAGAGCTTTCAGACTGTAGACAAACTATTTTTGGAGAGTTCAAATGCTAAAAATAGTTTGTTTCTTATTTTAGGGATAATTTATCCAATGGAATTTATATGTAGTGCTTTCTATACTATAATTTACTATAAGTGAGGAAGGTGTCTTATGAAAATATCTGTTTATGTTGCAAGTGCATTTAGCAAGGATCATAAAGGCGGAAATAAAGCAGGAGTGGTATTTATTGAGAATACATTGACCACTACTCAAAAAATGGAAATAGCCAAACAACTGGGCTATGCGGAAACCGCATTTATATCAGAATCTGAAATTGCTGATTATAAATTTGAGTATTTTACACCAAAAGAAGAAGTTGATTTATGTGGTCATGCCACAATTGGCTCTTTCGCGATACTGATGCATTTAAATAAACTTTTCAGGAATCGCTATACGATTGAAACGAACAGCGGTGTTCTTACTATTACTATAAAAGATGACATCATATTCATGGAACAAAATAAACCGATATTCTATGATGTTGTATCTCCAAACGAGTTCATCGACTGTTTTGATAGTAAAGATATAGAAAATAAATACCCAATTCAAATTGTCTCCACGGGCTTAAAAGATATTTTAATTCCTATAAAAAGCGAAACACAATTACATGCACTGCAACCTAATTTTGAAAAAATTAAAGAAATCAGCAAGTATTATAATGTTGTCGGGATGCATCTATATACTTTTAATGACAATCGAATTATATGCAGAAATTTTGCTCCGCTATACGACATCAATGAAGAAGCAGCGACTGGAACTTCGAACGGTGCATTAGCTTGCTACCTTTATGAACAGGACTACTTGAAAAAAGAAGTCTATGTATTTGAACAAGGTTATTCTTTACACTCGCCTTCTGAAATATTAGTTAAATTAGCAACCAATAGCAAAAATAAAATAGAAAAAGTTTATGTTGGTGGCAAAGGATATTACTGTGAAACTAAGTGTTTACATGTAGAAAATATTGAGTGAAGAGCTTTTTTATCGGTGAGAAGTTTGTTAATTTATTTTGTTTTAGAAATATGTGACTTACTTATAGTCAATGATAAACTCTCATTTTTAAAAATTTAAAATAAAGACCGATTTGTGTAATAATTCAAATATTGTTCATAATTTCACAAGTTGTTTATGAAGTGTCATGTTATGATGAAGATGTAATGATGATTGAACACTTAAATTTGGTAGAATAACTAGCCAAAGTAGTGAAGAAAGTAGTTGTGAGATAAACTCATTAAAATGCTAAAACACTAAAGGGGAGATCACATATGAAAGCAGTAGTGGTTAATAAAAACAGCAAAGCAAACATCGAAGTGATTGACAAAGAATTACGTCCGTTACACTCAGGTGAAGCGTTAGTAGATGTAGAGTATTGTGGAGTTTGCCACACTGATTTACACGTTGCGAATCATGATTTTGGTAACACTGATGGCCGTATTCTTGGTCATGAGGGTGTAGGTATTGTTACGAAAATAGCTGATGATGTTACTTCACTAAAGATAGGTGACCGTGTAAGTATTGCATGGATGTTCCAATCTTGTGGACGTTGTGAATATTGCGTAACTGGTAGAGAAACATTTTGCCGTGAAGTTAAAAACGCTGGTTATTCAGTGGATGGTGGTATGGCTGAACAATGTATCGTTACAGATGATTATGCGGTAAAAGTACCAGAAGGATTAGATCCTGCTCAAGCATCATCAATTACTTGTGCTGGTGTAACTACATATAAAGCTATTAAAGTATCAGATATTAAACCTAGTCAACCTATTGTAATCTATGGCTGCGGTGGATTAGGTAACTTAGCTATCCAATATGCTAAAAATGTATTTGGTGCAAAGGTAATCGCAGTAGATATTAATGACGACAAATTAGCCTTAGCGAAAGAAGTTGGTGCTGATATGACTATCAATCCAATTTCTCAAGGTCCTGCTGATAAAATTGTGCAAGAGGAGTTTGGTGGCGCTTATGCTGCGGTAGTAACAGCAGTCTCTAAAGTAGCCTTTAACTCAGCAGTTGATGCAGTACGTGCTTGCGGTAAAGTAGTTGCAGTAGGGCTACCAGTAGAAACAATGGACTTAAACATCCCACGACTTGTACTGGATGGAATTGAAGTAGTTGGTTCTCTAGTTGGTACTCGTAAAGATTTGGAAGAGGCGTTTATGTTCGGGGCAGAAGGAAAAGTAGTGCCGGTTGTTCAAACTTGTTCTCTAGATAAAGTACAAAATGTATTCGAAGAAATGGAACAAGGTAGAATTCAAGGGCGTATGGTAATTGATTTTAAAAAACATAATTGTGATTGCAAATAATTCACTTTAAATATAAAAAGCATGAGTCTAGCAAAGGACATGTAAAAAAGTTAGACAGTATAAGAAGATGATCCCTGTATTTAATAGGGATCATCTTCTTTATTTTCTACTAATATCGATGCCAATTAATACTTGATTAATGAGAAATGATTAAAGGTTTACTTTATTTGCAAACGAAAAGGAATCTTTATGTTTAACAAATTTTTTATGATCTGGAACGTTTTGAATTGCTACAATTTGCGAATCTCTTGCTTTCAGTGCATCTTGAATCCCGATGGTCATAAGCTTAATAAATAGAATCGTAATAAAGAATGAAGCGAGAGTATAAAAAATAATCCACCATGAAAGATTCATTTCATTACGATTTAATCCAATAAGACCTGCCCAATCATTAGATAGAGAAACAGGTTTGGGCACTCCGTCATAGAGTTCACGCATTTGTATGCCGCCAATTACAATGTTAAGCAACGCTAAATGGATAACGAGTATGAGTGTTTGGACGATATGTTCCATAAATAATACAAATAAGCGGTCAAGTAATAAGACTCGTAAGTGTTTTTTTATAATATGAAAACGACTAGCCCCCAGTAATTGTGAACTTAAGACGTAATCTTGTTTCATAAATTCATCAACTTCTGAGGATATGTATAAAGAAAGTGTAGGCAGAGCGACGAAAATAAGTACGAGTACTTGATAAAACGTAAATGAAATATTTGGATCTACCCCATCAGCATTTGATGTGATTATAATATTAACGGGCGTGATGAGTATGAATGCGATAAATAGAGTTGGAATATAATAAAAAACTTCTGAGCATGACTGGAAAAATCTCTTGAGTTTTGGAGCAAATAAACTTAAGAGGATTCCTATACATGTTCCGCATAAAATTCGAAAGAAGCTAATTGCCACGGCTAATAAAATAGTGAATTTTGCTCCTTCTACAATTTGTAAGAAAACAGACTCTCCAAAACGATCAGATCCAAAAGGTGGAATTAACGATGGCGGAAAGGGGGCCTTTCCAAGTAATTCGTTATTGTCATTGTAAAGTAACTGAGGAGGTTTTGGGATGTTATCTTTAAAGAACCAACTATAAATAAAACTAGCTGAAATAAGTATGAATAGATAAGTAAAGCCGATTAAAAAGCGTTTTGATTTCCAAATAGATTTCATAATGATACTCCTTTCAATTGCTTTTTCCATCTATTCATCATGAATGAGACTATTTGGAAAATGGCGTAAAATGGTAAAACAATCATAACAAGTATGATAAATGCAGCTGGAGGTGAAACAAACGCCTTATTAAATAAAAATTGAATAATGCCTTCCATATTAAAAACAAATTCTAAAATGAATAAATTAGAAAGTAAGAAAACAAAAATCGTTTTTAAATGGTGGAAGAAGTGGATAGATATATTTTTGAATAAATGAATGCATAGTATATAACTTGATGAAAGACCTTTTCCATATGCAACCTCTACGTAATGTTTTCCTTGCTCTTCTTTTATGTATAACACCATCATCCGAAACATTTGTAATGTAGGTAAGACAGCTAATGATAAAATAGGGAGTAAATAAGCTCGATTTTCATTAAAAGAAATAATAGTGACAGGAGATTCCCCAAATTTCTGAAGTACCCATATGAAAAATATTTGCAAACAAATCATCATCATCATATCAGGGACAGCTTCTAATATGAACACAATTCGGTTTATCCATTTTTTTATATAATCTTTTGCTAAAAAATAAAAAAATGCCATGCTAGATGATAAAAAGAGAGCAAGAAAAAAGGCTGAAAATAATATAGTAAATGAATATAGGTAAGGTTCTAAAACAGTTGGAAATAATGGTGTTTTTTTGAAATGGCCAAACTTCGGGTCTGATCCTATAATCACTAATGATTCAGGGGAAAAAACCTGTTTTAACATAGTAACGGTCTGATTAAAAAAATAAATTGGTTGAAAGGTAAATCCTTGTTGAGTGATAAATAAATAAGGTAAATTTAATAATAGTAAGAGTGATAAAAGAATTGATGAAAGCTTAATTGTGAATTGAGATATTTTATTTAACATTAAATCCCTCCGACATCTTTTTACAACATTATACAATAAATTTCGTTTTATTGTTTTTATTTTTCTGAAAAATAAAAATACTTTTCGGTTTTATAGTATGCAAGATATATTTACAAGGTAAAAAAGTGATAGTAGGGGGGCCACGCTCTATGTTTATCAAGATAAAAGACTAGTGAACCTAAAACAATAAATAAGAGCAAAATGCACAGAATTCTCATTCTGCGGTTAGTTACTTTTCTTGGCTTGATGGTGATGTTACGTGACCGCTAAAAATGAATAGTGCTTTTCAACTCTTTCTTCAAGCAAATAAGTAGAACGTATGGAGGACTATGTATGTGTTGTTAATGAGAGAAAAGAGTGTATTGCGTAACGAATATAACGTAATTTTACCCCATGGAAAAGCTAAATGTAGTATATAAGTGAAATGGAATGAAGGGATTTATTTTTTGATATGAAAAAAATTTTCTTTTTATAACTTGATAAATGAAAAAATATTTTATATACTAATTCATGTAAACGGTTTACTAAATCGTATTTTGCTAGAAATGAAGGGAAGATTCGCATGGAAACAAGGGGGAGAGTAATCGGGATTGATATCGGTACCACAAGTACAAAAACGGTTGTGTTCACAGAAAAAGGAAAAGTCATTGCATCACATGCAATCGATTACCCAATTATTCAACCGAATGTAGGATGGGCTGAGCAAGATCCTGATGTAATATGTGCCGCTGTATACAAAAGTGTAAGCGTTACCATTGAAAAAGGTAATGTATTACCAGAAGATATTTCTTCAATCGGTATTAGTACAGCTATGCACGCATTAATTGCAGTAGATGAAAATGGTGCGCCATTAACGCGTTCTATCATTTGGGCAGATAATCGAAGTACGAAGCAATCAGAAAAATTATTACAACAAATGAATGGGCATGAAATTTATAGACGTACAGGTACACCGATTCATCCGATGTCACCACTTTCTAAATTGTTATGGATGAAAGAAGAGGAACCAGAGTTATATACAAGTGCCTATAAATTCATTTCCATTAAAGAGTATGTGATTTACCAATTATTTTCACGCTACGTAGTTGATTATTCGATTGCTTCTGCTACGGGGTTATTTAATTTAGGAACATTAAACTGGGATAAAGATGTTTTAACTATGTTACATATGTCACCAGAAAAATTATCAACCCCTGTACCAACTACATATATTTTATCAGGTATGAAGCCAGAATTAGCACAGAAGATGGGGATAAGTGCAGAAACACCAATTGTCATCGGAGCAAGTGATGGGGTTCTTGCAAATGTAGGAGTTGGTGCGATATCACCGGGTGCGGCTGCAATTACGATTGGAACGAGTGGTGCGGTTCGAACAATCTCATCAAATATAAATACAGATGAGAAAGGGAGAACGTTTTGTTACGCATTAACAGATGAGCACTGGGTAATCGGTGGTCCAACGAATAACGGCGGAATATTACTGAGATGGTTACGTGATGAATTTGGTAGTCCAGAGCAAGAAGTAGCAAGAAAGCTCGGCATTGATCCTTATGATTTATTAATTAAATATGCAGAAAGCGTACCAGCTGGAGCGGATGGGCTATTGTTCTTACCTTTCTTATCTGGAGAACGCGCACCTTACTGGAATGCAAATGCTCGTGGTACATTCTTTGGAATCAATCTTCAACATAAGCGAGAACATTTTATACGTGCAGTGATGGAAGGTGTTTGTATGAGTGTATATTCAGTAGCACTCGCAATCAGGGATTGTACAGGGCCACTTACTGAAATACGAGTTTCAGGAGGGTTTGCAAAATCTGCATTTTGGAGACAAATGTTGTCCGATATGATGGGAAAAGAATTGCTTGTACCTGAAAGTCATGAAGCATCTGCGCTTGGGGCAGCGGCAGTTGCTTTGTATGCTGTAGGAAAAATTGATTCTCTTGAAGAGGTAAAGGATTGGATTGATATTGTCCATCATCATGTACCGAATAAAGAAAATACGGCTATATATTTAGAAATGTTTTATATGTATGAACGACTTTACAATCGCTTGAAAGAAGAATTTGATTGTATAGCTGCTTTCCAACGTAAAAAATAGGGGGATTGGGAGAAATGGTAGTTGGGATCGTACTAGCGGCAGTTGTCATACTACTTTTACTTATTACGGTAGTAAAATGGCATCCATTTGTCGCATTAATTTTAACAGCAATTGGTGTAGGATTAGCAATGGGAATGCCTTTAATTGGAACTTCACCAAAAGATCCAGGAATTATTGATTCTATTAAACTAGGACTTGGTAATACGTTAGGATTTTTAGCAATAGTTTTAGCACTAGGAACGATGCTTGGAAAAATGATGGCCGAATCTGGTGGTGCTGAACGTATCGCTAACACATTAATTAATCGTTTTGGGAAGAAACGAGTTCACTGGGCGATGATGTTCGTTGCATTTTTAGTAGGGATTCCGGTATTTTTCCAAGTTGGATTTGTACTATTAATTCCGTTAGTATTTACAATTGCATTAGAAACAGGGGTATCACTTATTACAATCGGTATCCCGCTAGTAGCAGGACTATCCGTTGTGCACGGACTAGTGCCGCCGCATCCAGCCGCAATGGCGGCAGTTGGTATTTTTAAAGCAGATGTAGGGAAGACAATTTTATATGCATTAATTGTCGGACTTCCAACTGCAATTATTTCAGGTCCACTTTACGGGAAATGGATTGGTGCTCGTATACATAAGGAAGTACCATTAGATATAGCGGAGCAATTTATTGAAAAAGATAATAAAAAAGAGCTTCCAAGCTTTGGGAATACATTGTTTACAATTTTACTTCCAGTATTTCTTATGCTTGGTGCATCAATAGCAGAAGTTGCATTAAATAAAACGAGTCAACTAGCACAAGTATTACACTTTATTGGAGATCCGATTGTGGCTTTATTAATTGCAACCATTTACTCTTTCTTTAGTCTTGGATATGCAAAAGGTTTCTCAAAAGATAAAGTGTTACAATTTACAAATGATTGCCTTGGACCTATTGCAAACATATTGTTAGTGATTGGTGCAGGCGGTGCATTTAATAAAGTATTATTAGATTCTGGAATTGGAACGACAATTGCAGATATGGCGAAAGAATCACATATTTCACCGATATTATTAGGGTGGGGAATTGCGGCACTTATTCGAATTGCAACTGGATCGGCAACTGTTTCTATGATGACAGCAGCTGGTATTGTTGCGCCGATTGCAGCAAGCACACCAGGTGTAAATGTTGAATTATTAGCACTTGCAACTGGTGCAGGGTCATTAATTTTATCACACGTGAATGATTCAGGATTTTGGATGATTAAAGAGTATTTCGGAATGACTGTGAAAGAAACATTATTAACATGGACTGCAATGGAGACTATATTATCTGTAGTAGCACTTGGGCTAATTTCGATATTAAATATATTTGTATAGAATAGGAGATTGATTAATATGAAACTAGGTTTAATTGGATTAGGAAAAATGGGATTCCCATTAGCTGAACACTTATATGAAGACAAGCATGAAGTAGTTGTATACGATGTAAATAAAGAGCTTGTTGAAAAGGCAGGAAAACTAGGAATTACTGCACGTCATACATTAAAAGAAATGATCGCTGAACTAGAAGCTCCTCGTACAATTTGGGTAATGGTGCCTGCAGGAGAAGTTGTAGAGTCAGTACTAAAAGATGTTTATCCGTTATTAGATGAAGGTGATATCGTTATTGAAGGCGGAAATTCATTCTATAAAGATACGTTACGCCGTGCTGAAGAAGCAAAAAGCTTCGGATTACATTATGTAGATATCGGTACATCAGGCGGTGTAGAAGGAGCTAGATACGGTGCTTGCTTAATGGTTGGTGGAGAAAAAGAAATTTACGACCAATTAGAACCTTTATTTAAAGATTTAGCAGTAGAAAATGGCTATTCTTATGCTGGCCGTGTTGGTAGTGGTCATTTCTTAAAAATGGTTCATAACGGTATTGAGTACGGCATGATGCAAGCAATCGCTGAAGGATTTGAAGTACTAGATAAGAGTGACTTTGATTTCAATTATGAAGATGTTGCAAAAGTATGGGCGAATGGATCAGTTATCCGTGGTTGGTTAATGGACTTAACTGAAAAAGCATTTGCAGAAGATCCGAAACTAGATGGCATTAAAGGTGTAATGAACTCTTCAGGAGAAGGAAAATGGACTGTTGAAACTGCACTTGAACTTCAAGCTGCAGCACCAGTAATCGCTATGTCATTATTTATGCGCTATCGTTCTCAGGAAGATGATACATTCCATGGAAAAGTAGTTTCAGCACTACGTAATCAGTTCGGTGGACATGAAGTTGTGAAAAAATAAGGATGTTTTTGAAAAGAAACTTGTGCATAAGCGCAAGTTTCTTTTTTATAGTTTAAGAAATTACTAATTTAAAAATACCAATCAATCATCGTTTTTTTGTCACAAATGACAGCTTCAACGTTCATTGAATGAACAATATATTCTATATTTTCTTCTTTAGCTAATAATAAGGTTGTAAAGGAATCGAATATACTCATAAACGCATACTCATTATCTTCGCCAGTAATAATTAACTCATTATTGCTAATGTCCCAAATATCTAATGGAGTAGTATTATTTACCTCTAATAATCCGTTTGTATCAAGAATTGGTTCAGAGAAATATAAATTTTTTGCACCTTTAGAACCGAGGAGTTTAAGTAATTTATGTAATAAAAATATAGACGTATAATCTTCTGTTGGATAATAAAGATCTTTTTTTTAGTTTGAATATAGCTTTTCGGCTAAATCCTCTCTTTTATATTCTTCTGTATAAGCACCAATGGAAGTCAACATGGCCATTGCTAATTCTGCGTATGAATGTAATCCACTATAAGACATCATTTCCTTCCAAGAAACGGATTTCCCATTATGAATGATTTCTTCAGCGCTAGGATAGATGTGCTCATATAGTCTTTTTCTCACAGACTTTTCCCATCCTAAAGGCATTTGGACAAAAGGGTGTAGCAATATAGCTGCAGATTTAAAGGTGCTTGGTAGTTGTTCTAAAATTGGTGATTTGTCATCTAGCCAAATGTAATCCAACAAAATATAACCTCCTCTTAGACTTTGAAATGTACGGATTCCCGCATTATGTTTTTTTGTATTGATTGTATCAAATATAAAGCGCTGCATGAAATATATCTCAACATAAAAGTAAGAATAAATAAAATGAAGTTTTCATAAATAGTAAAAGGGTGCTTATGTCATCAGTATAGCTAAGAAATGTTGTTACATATGAGAAGAGCGTGTTAATAAAATATGAGGTGGTTAAATGGGAAATGAGCAAGTGAAGTCTGTAAAGAAAGAAAAAAAGTTATGTCTTTGTATGATCGTCAAAAATGAGTCTAGAATTATGGAAAGATGTTTAAATGCAACAAAATCAATTGTAGACTTTGTTTCTATTTGTGATACTGGATCGACGGATAATACGCCTGAAATTATTGAAAATTGGTGTAAGGAAAATGAGATACCTGGGACGGTTCATCATGAGCCGTTTAAAAACTTTGGTTATAACAGAAGCTTAGCTGTTTCGTTAGCGCAAAAAACATACCCAGAAGCAGATTATTTATTAATATTAGATGCGGATATGATTTTAGAGGTTGATCCGAATTTCGATAAAACGAGCTTAACGGAAGATCATTATCTTACATTACAATATGATGTTCATATTAAATATTGGCTTACACGTCTTTTGAAAGCTTCTTTACCATGGAAATCTGTCGGTGTTACTCATGAGTATTGGGATATAGATCGTTCAAAAGTTGGAGCGAATTACAATACGAGGGTAGCTCGGTTAGAGACTCTTGTCGTGAATGATCCCGGAGATGGCGGGAGCAAAGCTGATAAATTTGAAAGAGATGAGAGGTTGTTGTTACAAGGAATAAACGACCCAGAAACAACGCCAGATTTGCATATAAGATATTTATTTTATTTAGCTCAGACTTATTTTCATTTAAGTCAATTTGAGAATTCAATTAAATGGTATAAAAAACGAGTGGAAGCAGGAGGATGGGTTGAAGAGGTATTCTATTCGTTATTGCGAATAGGATTTTGTTATGAGCAGTTAGCAAATCGTTCAGCAAATAAACAAAATGAAGTGACAGATGCTGATGAAAAAGAAACTGTTAAAGGGCAAGAAGAGCAATATTTAGCATTAGCTGTTTTTTATTTTCAAAAAGCTTGGGAATATAGACCAACCCGGGCTGAACCATTATACCAACTTGCAAGGTTGTATCGATTACGATCTCAAAACAATATTGCTTTGATGTATGCTCTGCAAGGGAAGGAAATTCCTTTTCCAAAGGATGATCTACTATTTGTAGATTATCATGTGTATGATTACTTATTTGACTATGAAATTTCTATTAGTGCTTTCTATATACCTCATAAAAAACATTTAGGGGCGGTGTCGCAAAAGTATTTGGAATCGATAAAAGAAAAGATTCCATTTCATATAGCAAATATAGTAGAGAATAATGCGAAATTTTATTAAATACATTTTCGATTAAAGGAGTAGTGGAGTAATCATGGAATTAATGCGATGGGCGATTGAACTAGGAGAATCGGTGCATGGAAATACGTATGAAGAATTGATGCCACTACTAGACTATTATTATGATCGTGATCATTTAAAAGCGTATTGTATCGCAAATCTTCTTTTAAACATGGATGTATTAGATGAGGACCGGGAAAGAATCGAATTAAGAAGATGCATTGCTGCTTATTATGCTGGATTATATAAAGTAGCAAGAAAACATGCAAATGAGTTGGTACTTAAACATCCAGATGTAGATTTATATAAAAATAATTTAAGATTAATGGAAGTTTATTTGAATAAAGAATATGATTATTGTCTTTTTATATGCCCAAAGACATACGGTAGTTTCATAGATGTTGCGCGAGCTTTAAAGTGGCGGTTGGAGCAGGAGGGAAATACAGTAATTATATCAGAAACAATACTGGAAAATGTAAAGAATACAGTTGTTTTTGGAGCACATACATACGCATATAACCCGAACCTTCTTCCGAAAGATGCAATTGTTTATAATTTAGAACAGCTATACGAAGGAAGTCCATATGCGCACCCCCTTTATTTAATATTATTAAAAGATAGAGTGATTTGGGATTATAGTAAACAAAATATAGAATGGCTTAAACAAAAAGGGGTAGGAAAAGAAATAAAACATGTAGAAATGAACTACGCTCCAACTTTGGAAATAAAAAAAGATGCGTTTGAAGATGAGATTATTGAAGATATTGATATTCTGTTTATAGGTGCTCTTAATCCGAGGCGACAAGCTATTTTTGATCATCTAAAAGCGATTGCCCCGAATTTAAATATAGTTTTTAAAAATAATGCGTGGGGAATTGTTAGAAATGAATTGATTGCTAGAGCTAAAATTATATTAAATATTCATTTTTATTTATCAGGAATTCTTGAAACACCTCGCGTGTCTTATGCAGTCGCAAATAAGAAATTTATTATTTCCGAAAATAGTAATCCAGAAGATGAGGTAGAGTGGCCAGGAATTGTGTTTACTCCGTACGAAAAAATAATTGAAAACGTAATGAAATATATAGAATTACCAGAAGAACGGAAAAGATTAGCGGAAAAAGCATATAATCATTTTGAAGCAAATGAAAGTTTAGGTACATTGAGCATGAGAGATGAATCAAAGTAATTGTACGAAACTCATACGAAAGTATGAGTTCTTTTTTGTTTATCATACTATTTTATGAAACAAGTTAACTCTTTATATTGTGTTTTGTATAGAAATTTCTGATAATATATAAGTAGAACTTGAAAACAAAGGGGAGAAATAATCATGAAACTAGTCGTTATTAACGGTACACCAAGAAAATTTGGTAGAACTCGCGTGGTGGCAAAATATATTGCGGATCAATTTGAAGGGGAATTATATGATTTAGCAATTGAGGAGTTACCTTTATACAATGGAGAAGAGTCGCAACGTGATTTAGAGGCAGTAAAAAAATTAAAAACGTTAGTGAAAGCTGCGGATGGGGTTGTATTATGTACACCAGAATATCATAATGCGATGAGCGGTGCGCTGAAAAACTCTTTAGATTACTTAAGTAGTAGTGAATTTATTCATAAACCAGTTGCGTTGTTAGCGGTTGCTGGTGGCGGTAAAGGTGGAATAAATGCATTAAACAGCATGCGAACGGTCGCTAGAGGTGTTTATGCAAATGCAATTCCAAAACAAGTTGTGCTTGATGGATTACATGTGCAAGATGGTGAACTTGGGGAAGATGCAAAACCATTAATTCATGATGTAGTTAAAGAATTAAAAGCATATATGAGCGTATATAAAGAGGTGAAAAAACAACTAGGAGTGGAGTGATATGTCCTCACTTTATCATGATTCTCGTTTGTATTACATTCTAGGAGCCAATAGTCTATCTGCTATTGGTTCCGGAATTGTTATGATAACGATTCCTTGGCTGTTAATTAAAGAGAGTGGAGGAGAGACAACATTTGGTTATGTTTCTATCATTGCAACCCTCATTATGTTTTTATTAACATCATTCATTGGGCAAAGTATTGATCGTTTTTCAAGAAAATCTTTATTGCTATGTAACGAAGGAATCGGAATAGCCGTAATCGGAATAATGGTTATATGGGGATTTGCTGGGCAACCTTATCATTCTATTCACTATATTCTTATTTATATAGCCGGATCATTCTACTATTTATTATTTTATCCTACAATATTTGCGTTCAACCAAGAGATATTTCAAGCAGAACATTATAAAAGTTTAAGTGGAACGATGGAAATACAAGGACAGTTAACACAAGTTATTTCTGGAGCGGCCGCGAGCTTCTTAATTGAAATTGTATCTTTGAAGTGGATTTTGTTAGTAGACATGTTAACTTTTGCTGGAGCATTTTTTCTTTTCTTATGTATACCGTACGTAAAGAAAAAAGAAGTGAAAAGAAAAATAACATTTAAGAAGCAATTGTTTGAAGGAATTCACTTTATGAAAAAACGTCCTAAGCTCTTTTGGTTCTTACTGGCCACTTATATGCCGTTTATAGGTGTTATGATGGCAAATTATTTAATACCAGTTTATATTTCGGATATACTTAAAGCCAATGCCTCTGTATACGCAATAGAGGGGATGATGTACGGTGTTGGAGCGGTTGTTGCAGGAATCTGTATTCCACTCATAATGAAATATGTAAAAACAGAAGTTTCAATCGTTATGACGATGTTCATTTATGTAATTTCAATTACCGCAATGATTATTGAACCTTCCGTAATTTTCTTATATGGACTTGCAATTTTTCAAGCAGTTGGAAATGCGGGTACAAGAGTGGCGAGAAATGTATTGATGATGGAGGAAATTCCAAACGAAGTAATGGGACGTGTAGACAGCTTATTTCGCCTAATTGGTACTGGAATACGAATTGTATTATTAATGCTGTTTACAGCGGGTGTATCTAAAGCCGGAGTAATGCTTCCGTTTTACGTATTAAGCTGCATATTGATCTTCTCATTAGGAATCGCTATTTATTATGTACTATCACAACGTAAAGTAGCGGCGAATGTTTCTAATAAATCAATCGTTTAAAAAAACACTTCTGCCTCCCTTTCTTTTTCTATATAATAAAAAGAAAGGGAGTGCAAACTTATTTATGAACAAATGGATCTTTCTTATCATTTTATTATTACCGCCACTATACATCATTTATATGACGTTTCGAATGAACAAAGTTGCTCGTGAAAAGTTGAGCTATCACTCTCCGTACGTTCTTATACTGGGTGCAAAGTTATTTGGAGATAGACCGTCTTTATCTCTTCAAAATCGTTTGGATGTAGCGTTGGAATATTTATTTTCCCATCCTGAAGCGAAAGTAATTGTTTCAGGTGGTCAAGGAGAAGATGAAGATATACCGGAAGCTCACAGCATGAGAAACTATTTAATGGTACACGGTATAGATGAGAGTCGTATTTTAATAGAAGATCAATCTACAAATACGTATGAAAACTTAAAGTTTAGTATGGATTTATATAATGTGAAACATGCAGTAGTTGTAAGTAATACGTATCATTTATATCGAACGAAAATAATTGCAAAGCGTTTAGGCATGAAGATGGAGGCACTAGCTGCTGAAACACCAATTCGTTCTAAGAGAAAAATGTATGTTCGCGAATATGCTGCTATAATGAAAACAATATTGTTCGACCGTTAGAGCTCAAATGTGAGCTCTTTTTTAATTTAAAAGCGTATCATTTGAAATGAATGCCATATTCCATCAAAATAAAGGAAACAACAGTAAAGGAGTTGTATTTGTGATTCAATTTAATCATGTGTCAAAATCGTATGAAGATGGCACGAAAGCAGTGGATTCATTGCATTTAGAAATTAAAAAGGGAGAATTTTTTGTTCTCATCGGTCCGAGTGGTTGCGGGAAAACAACGACAATGAAGATGATTAATCGTTTAATCGAAACGACTGAAGGATCGATTTTAATCGATGGAAAAGATATTCAACAATATAATATAAACGAATTACGTTGGGATATAGGATACGTGTTGCAACAGATTGCTTTGTTTCCTCATATGACAATCGCTGAAAATATTGCAGTTGTTCCTGAAATGAGGCAATGGAGCAAAAAAGAAATTAAAGCACGCGTCGATGACTTGTTACATATGGTTGGATTAGAGCCGGATATATATCGAGATCGTATGCCTGATGAATTGTCAGGAGGACAAAAACAACGTGTCGGTGTCGTGCGAGCATTAGCCGCAAACCCGAAAATCGTTCTTATGGATGAACCATTTAGTGCGTTAGATCCATTAAGTAGGGAACAGCTTCAGAAGGATATTGTACAGTTGCAAAAAAAGATTCAAAAAACAATCGTGTTCGTAACACATGATATGCAAGAAGCATTATCACTTGGAGATCGCATTTGTATTATGAAAGAAGGAAAAGTTGTTCAACTAGATACACCAGAAGGAATTATACATAATCCGAAAAATGAATTTGTAGAGGAATTCATTGGAAATCGTGGGCGAACTTGGTATGAGGGGAAAAGTGTAGCAGATGTATTGCCGCTTGATCAAAGTGTGCAATTAAAAGGGCAGGCGCTATCATTACATTCTTCTTTACAAGAAGCGTTAGTTCGTGTGCGTGATGAGGAGGTCGTTCCAGTTGAAAAAAACGGTCAATATATTGGAGCGTTAACAAGTCGTCACATTGTCAATTACATTGTTGAACAAATGAAGGAAAGAGGCTAAACAGTGACTAATTTTATACAAACGTTCCAAGAACGAAAAATAGAATTACTAACTGCATTAAGTGAGCATTTACAAATATCGCTTATTTCATTATTTTTTGCAGTAATTATAGCGGTGCCACTTGGCATCTTATTAACAAGAAAAGAACGAATGGCTGAATTTATAATAGGAACTTCTGCAGTAATGCAGACAGTGCCATCACTTGCATTACTCGGACTATTAATTCCATTAGTAGGAATCGGAAAACTTCCAGCGATTATCGCATTAGTTGTGTATGCACTATTACCTATTTTACGAAATACATATACAGGAATAAGGGAATTAGATGAATCTTTAATAGAAGCCGCGAAAGCTATGGGGATGAATAGTTGGAGAAGATTGTGGAAGGTAGAACTTCCTCTTGCATTGCCTATCATTATGGCTGGTATTCGTACAGCGATGGTATTAATTGTTGGAACGGCTACATTAGCAGCTCTCATTGGTGCAGGTGGGCTCGGTAAGCTTATACTATTAGGTATAGATCGAAATGATCATGCGCTTATCATTTTAGGGGCCGTACCAGCCGCGTTACTCGCTTTATTCTTTGATATAGTACTTCGCATACTTGAACGACCGAAACGCTCTTCTAAGCGTGTTATATTGACGATATGTATTGTTTGTATAATGATTGCTTCTCCATTTCTTTGGAGTACAGAAAAGAAAGATATTGTTATTGCGGGCAAACTTGGATCAGAACCTGAAATTTTAATTCAAATGTATAAGCAGCTTATTGAACAAGATACAGATTTACACGTACAATTAAAACCAGGTCTTGGGAAAACAGCATTTGTATTTGAAGCGTTGAAATCAGGAGAAGTAGATATATACCCAGAATTTTCAGGAACAGCTTTATCTACTTTCGTGAAAGAAGAACCAAAGAGTACAAACCGTGATGAAGTATATGAGCAGGCTCGCATTGGAATGGAAAAGAAATATAATATGATTATGTTGAAGCCAATGGAGTATAACAATACATATGCACTAGCCATGCCGAAAAAAATAGCAGATCAAAAGAATATAAATACAATTTCTGATTTAGGGAATGTTGCGCAGGAAGCCAAAGTAGGATTTACATTGGAATTTGCTGATCGTGAAGATGGTTATAAAGGAATGCAAAAATTATATAACTATAAGTTCTCGAATGTTAAAACGATGGAGCCGAAGCTGCGTTATAGCGCAATTGAATCTGGAGATGTTAACGTAATTGATGCATATTCAACAGATAGTGAATTGGAGCAATACGGACTGAAAGTGCTAAAAGATGATAAAGGGTTATTCCCACCTTATCAAGGAGCACCATTATTAAGAAAAGAAACGTTACAGAAATATCCTGAACTTGAAAAGGTATTAAATAAATTATCTGGAAAGATTACAGATGAAGAAATGCGAAAAATGAATTATGAAGTTAACGTAAATGGTAAAAGTAGTGAAGAAGTCGCAAAACAATTTTTACAAAAAGAGAATTTACTTCGTTAAATTTACAAGAAATATACAAATTTATATGTTTGAAATGACCGTTCATTACAAAATGAGCGGTTTTTTTGTGCATACTTATACATTTTTTCAAAAAAGTATTCCATTTTTGCTCATTTTCTTTTAGAATAAGTAATGTTTTCCTGAAAAAATATAAGAGAAACGTCTATTAGAGAAAAAGGTGACTTTAATAGTTGAACGAACATAACACCTAGAATGACAGATGGGGTGGTACAAATAGAAAAGAAGTTAGGATTTTTTCCATTAATCGCATTAGTAGTTGGAACAATGGTTGGTGGCGGTGTTTTTAGTTTACCGCATGATTTAGCAGTAGGAGCAAACAGTGGTGCAATAATAATTGGCTGGTGTATTACAGCGATGGGAATGATTCCCCTTGCGCTCGTATATCAAACGTTAGCAAGACAAAAACCGGAACTTGAAGGTGGAATTTATAGTTATGCACGTGCTGGTTTTGGTGAATATATTGGATTTAATAGTGCTTGGGGATATTGGCTAGCAGGAATCTTAGGTAATGTCGCAACAATTATGTTACTGTTTAGTACATTAGGTTATTTCTTTCCAATTTTCAAAGGAGGAAATAATGTTGCGTCTATCGTTGGGGCATCACTTTTATTATGGACACTTCATTTTCTAATTTTATTTGGGATCCGTGAAGCTTCTATTATGAATGTTATCGCAACAATAGGGAAGTTAGTTCCAATCGTTTTATTTATTGTTGTAATGGTAACAGCCTTTCGCTGGGACACATTTACACATGATTTTTGGGGAGAAGGAACGATCTCACTTTCCGCTATACTTGGTCAAGTGAAAAATACAATGCTTGTAACACTTTGGGTTTTCATTGGAGTTGAAGGAGCGGTTGTATTATCTGGAAGAGCGAAGAATAGTCGAGATGTTGGAAAGGCAACAGTATTGGGACTTATTTTAGTAATGTCCATTTATATTTTAATTTCTGTCCTGTCAATGGGAGCTATGACAAGAGGCGAACTTTCTGTGTTAGAAACCCCTTCAATGGGGCATGTATTAGAGCACGTTGTTGGTCCATGGGGTGCAGTTGCGATTAACATCGGATTAGTTGCTTCACTTGTCGGTACATTAATTGGCTGGTTTTTACTTGTTTCTGAAATTTCTCATGTAGCAGGAAAAGATGGCGTATTTCCGAAAGTCTTTACGAAAACAAATAAAAAGCAAACACCGCACATGGCATTATGGATTTCCAATGGTGTTGCCCAAATTATATTTATCATCGTTTTGTTTTCGGAATCAACATATCAAATTATGTATTTCATTGCATCAACATCAATTTTATTACCATATTTATTATCAGCGTTATTCCAATTTAAATTAGTCATTACAAACGAGCTAAAAGACGCAAAATTAAAAAACGGAGCGTTGGCTTTAATTGCTTCTATTTACTCTGTATGGCTTCTTTATGCAGCTGGTTTAAAGAATTTACTACTCGTTTCAATTGTGTATGGAATTGGAATTATTGTTTACACGTTTGCAAGAAAAGAACAAGGGAACCGTTGCTTTGTAGGTGCAGAGAAGTATGTGATGTGGGTAATTATTGTTGCGGCTATCACATCCATATATATGTTATTAACTGGAAATATAAAAATGTAAAAAGTCCTTTTCATTTAAAGGGCTTTTTTCTTTGTTTAGAGAATATTTACTACATAAGATATTCAGGAGGGATGAGAATGGAAGAAAAAGAACAGTTGTCTAGAATAATTGATTTAGCTAGTGAGTTAAGGAAAGTATTAGTGCAAGAATCTTTTTTTAATCATCATCCTGAACTAAGAGGAGTCATTGAAAATTTAGCAAGTTCTGTTGAAAATTTGGCGGAATTACAAATAAGTAAAGATGAAAACGCTGAAGATCGATTACGTTACGTACTTGCGAAAATGAAAATTGCTCATAATGCAATTTTACAGGAGAAAAAAGCATTTCCTTCTCATTAATATAAGTTTTTATTTTGAACCTGGCGGATAACGTCAGGTTTTTTATTTCTAGTTTTTCGTTTCTTTCATACACTAAGAATAGTATGAAAAAAGAAGGTGACTAAGGTGAAATTACATAAAGCTCTTCAGCCAAGTTTTATAAAACGAATGTACTATATGAGATTTTTAGGGAAATTTACAAAAGCTGAGAAAGAGAAGAGTGGAGAGAATTTCTTTGTACAATGCTTATCGCCAATACCATTCACTTTACAGGAACAATTTACAAATGAACCATATGTATTTGAAGGGTTATGTAGCAATAAAAAGAATGAAAAAATCTTTTCGGAATTAAAGAAGAGGAAATTAGAAAAGCAACTAGTAATGTTTCGTCTTTATTATGAAAGAGGAAATGTATACGTGGAGTTAATATGTACAGAAGAACCGAAAGAAATAGCAAGCAGCTATAAAATGATTCCGGCACCTAAAGTTACAAATAATAAAAAAAGAGAATCTTTAGAACGAAAACTTAGCAACGGTTATTTATCATTTCTTATGCCAAAATTTCCGAAAGACTTTGAGCCTCCCGAATTATTGTGGCACGATGGAAGACTTTACGGAAACATATCCCTAAAGTCATCAATTAGCTCAATCGCCTATTTTGAACAGAAACGTGAATGTAAATATATAAACTGCAGTGACTGGACGAAGTATGTAGAAATAGCGGTAGAAGATCAATTATATTTTGTAAGTGATTATGTGTATGAGCAATTAAAAAAACGAATGCATGAAGAAGGTAAGCTAGTTGAAGTAGAGGATATAAAAGTACAAAAAGATGAATGGGAATGGGATGAGCGTGAATCGTCTTTTTTACAGTATGTACAAAGTATGGTGCATAATAAAGGGTTATATTTGGATGAAACGGATATTTATAATTTCCATATAAGTGTAAAAACAAATATGTTAACGATTCTGGGTGGTATACCGGGCGTTGGGAAATCACGGTTTGTGCAAACTTATGCAGAAGCATTAGGGTTACAGTATGGGGAAGAGTTGGTTTGGATTCCGATTTCGCCATCGTATCAAGAACCACATGATTTACTTGGTTACCTTCATCCAAATGGTACTTTTATTGAAAGTGAAACGAAGTTAGTTAGGACGTTAATGAAGGCGAAAGAAAATCCAAATCAACTGTATATAATCGTTTTTGATGAAATGAACATGTCTCATATTGAGCATTGGTTTACTCCGTTTCTATCTGTTCTTGAACTTGAAACAAAAAATCGTATTTTAAACTTGTATGAGGGTGTACAGGATATAGAGAATTCAATTCCATCAACAATTGAAATTGGAGAAAATATTATATTTGTAGGTACTGTGAATTTTGATGAAACAACAAAAGAGCTCTCTGATCGATTATTAGATCGAACGAACCTAATAACGTTACAGAAAATTCCGTTTTGTGAGATGGACATGGAACAGGGGAAAGTCGTATTACATCCACCTTTGAAAGTAACAGCGGGAGAATTTCGGATAAATTGGATGAGAAATAAAGCGATGATTGAAGTGTTTTCTGAAGAAGAATTAGAGCTATTAGATAAGTTGCATGTCGTATTGTCATCACATGACGCGTCTAAGGGAATTTCTTTCCGATGTGCAAATGCAATTGCGACTTATTTGCAAAACATACCGTTCCAAAATAATCATACCTATATGATCAGTAGAGAAGAGGGGTTTGATTTACAAATAAAGCAGCGTGTATTGACGAAAATCAGAGGGACCGAAATGATGGTTGGGCCTTTACTTTCTGAAGAAGCAAAAAGGGGGGCGACCTTAGTACCTCTTTTGCAATCTGCACTTGCAAACAGAGTATCTACATTTGAACACTCTTTAGCATATATACGAGAAAAACGTAGAGAACTGGAGCTGTATGGATATGCAAAATGAAGGGCGTTACGAAACAAAAATTGTTGATACGAATGAAACGCTCCCTTTTGTATTAAAGTTAATCATTGGAAATGAGGGGAAAGGAGATTATATTTTATTAAATCGTCTTTGTACATCTACTACAGCATTAGTTCAATGTATTTATAAAGTACAAGAATTAAAACCAATAAGATTGCAGTACAATTATGAAATTCCAATGAATATTACTTTTATATGGAATAAAGTATATGAGGGACAGAAAAATATAAAAGAGGCTCAATATGAAATAAATGAAAAAAAACAAAGAGTATTAATATATGAACATGGGAAAACAGAATTCTTTTATCCATGGCGCTGTGGTTTATACCATTTTGAAGTGCGTATAGAAGATACAACGTATTATGGCGCATTTCAAATCGTACCGAAAAACTTTTTTGATGATCAATTTGAAATGATTCAAGACTATGTGAAGTCAATTTTAAATGAGTTGATTTTGGATAGAGGTTACTATAAAAAGACCTTCTCTGCACTTAGCGATATTGAGGATTCTTCTTATTTAGTGTTACTTAGAAAGTTACACCAAAAAATGAAAATGATAAAGCAAATCTTTAAGAAAATAGAATCAAGCTCAAAATTTATAAATGAATATAAATGGGAAGGAAAAGAGCGAAGGCCAACAAGAAAAGGAACTATAGTGGCAGAACGAAAACCTTATGCCAAACATTATAATCGTAAGTTTATGGAACAAAAAAATAGTAAGGAAAATGCATTTCTTAAATATAAAGCGATGCAATTTTATCATTATTTAATTGAAGCAAAAAGTTTTTTACGTCAAACAATTGAAATCTTAGAAAGAGAAAAAAAGAAAAAATCAGAAGAGTTTCAAGCCGTAAAAACGATTATACAAACAATTGAGCGTAATGGATCGGTAACTGATAGAGAGAAGCAAAAATATAAAAATATACATTTACTAAAAGAAGCCGATTTACGAAAGAGCTCAATGAAAATACAAGAATATAAAATATTGGCGCATATTGTGCATGAAAATGTACAATACTTTCAAATGTTAATGCATTCTTCGTTTTGGAGGGAAGTTACTGAAACAGGTAACATGAACTTACATGATTTACCGATACCACATCAACAATTACTACATCATTTAGAAGTACTCCCGCAATATACGGATCAATCTCCATCGTTATTATTTGTTTATAAGCCAACGTTTTTAGTGTATGAATATTACGCTTTTTTTATCGTTATTTCAATTTTAGAGCAAATTGGTTTTGAAGCTAGAAACTCTATCCGTGAACAAATACAAGAACATTTTTATGTAGATGGATTACAAGATGGCACGACAGTAGTTTTAGAACAAGATGATATAAAGGTGCATGTTGCATTTAATGACTTAATTGAAACACATCCTCTTATTGCATTAAGTAAAGGTAGTAATTTTTACAATGGTGAGGATACGAAGAAGCCAGATATTCGCTTAGACTGTTATGTAAAAGAAGATGGGAAATACGTATATAAATCTTCTATTATTATTGAAGTGAAGTATAGTCCAATGTACAATATTTTTCAGCACGTCGGAAATACGAAAGCAACTGAGCAAATGTATAAGTACTGGTCTATAAAGTATGTAGAAGAACAGGATGGAAAGCGAGTCTATTATCGAAGGTCAATTTATGAAGTCATTTGTGTATATCCAGGAAGCCATATGCATAGTAAAAAAATTGAGTCTGGATGCGGTGTTTTCTTGCAGTTATATCCATATAAGACGAAACAAGGGGAAGAGAAATTAGCTGGAAAACATGGGATGGTACAAATTTTTGAAAAATGGTTAAAAAGCATTAAGAAGTAAAAGAAATCCTTTTTCATAAAGGATTTCTTTAGATTAAGAAGAATTATATGCTGTATGGAAAGAAACATAATGTAATTTAGATTTGAAAAGTGCTACAAATGTGTTATTAAAAGGAATGTGAGCGCGGGATAAAAGTCGATTAACTTGGAATCTAATTCATTTTGCAGAATATAATAAGTCATAAATATTTTTAGTTGCATACGAAGATTTGTTCTTATATGATAGATAGTGAAAGCGTTATCAAAAAACAGAGCGGCGATGGGAAAGGCGGTTAAATATGTTCCAGCGTGTTCAAACAAAGGAAGAACATTTTGGGTTCGAGCAACTATGGGGAGATTTTTGTGAAGAAAGAAACTTAATGTTCGTAGAACGTAATTTAAATCCATCACGATTTTTATTAATAGAAGATGAACATCCTATTGGTACAGTAGAATGTATTAAGTATACGGTACCTGAACAATCAAATTCTGAGTTTTTCTATCCGTTTTCTAAAAATGATTTAGTAAAAGATTTGAAGAATGTATATGAAATAGGCAAGTTAAGTATTTCGAAAACGTCTCGTGGGAGAGGACATTTCAAAAGGCTAACAGCTATTTTATTTATACATGCGTTAGAAACAAAAGCTGAATGGTACATTGCAGCAGTAACAAAAAGAATGTATATGTATTTACTTACACTTGGTTTTCCAATTGAACCAATAGATAATCCTTTTCAGTTTCATGATACTTTACAAGGTGTACCAGTAAGAATTCATGCTCGAAAAGGGGTTACGCATTTGTATTCTTTAAAAGAATTTCGTGATGTGATTCAAGGGAATGCTCATGCACAGGCATTAATTGCAGAATACAGTAAAAATATTATGTTAACGAAATAAAGCGAAGTGAATATGTATAATAAAGAGAATAATATTTATATAGGATATAACTCTTCATTAAAAAAGACCCTTATTATTTTAATAAGGGTCTAAAAATTATAATCCAAATATACTAAAAATCATTTTGCGGCGCTTTGGTTTCTTTTCTCGTTCATATGTTGGTTTTGAATCAGGAGTAATATAAATGGGTTCTTCTTTCGTTAGGGCAGCTTCTAACTTTTGAATTCGCTCTAACATTTCCTCCATTTCACGACGGTGTTGTAAAAGTTGGTACGTGACGACATCATTTGCCTTATCTTGCATTTGTTCTTCCATTCGATCAAGTCTTCTCGTAATAGTGTTTAATTGATCAGCTAATTGCTCAAAATCATTGGGTAATATGTTTTGAACAATTGTATTAACTTGAGTTTTTAATTCCTCAACTTCATTTGAGGAAGCCTTTTGAGTAGATTGAGAATTTTGAGATTGCTCTATTTGAATTCGATGGTGTTCTAACATTTGATCGACATCCTCTTGTGTGAAAATAAAGTGGCCATATTTGTTTTTCTCTATCGTAAGATTTAATTGTTGTGCGATCCGGACAACAGCCTTTGGGCTAACACCTAATTTCTTTGCGATAAATGGTGTTTTATATTCCAAAATAATCCCTCCTATATATATCCTGTTGAATGATTTCGAGCTATGAAGTAAGTTCCCTTCTAGTGCGACAAAAGAAGTGTGGAATCGGCAAAGAAAGTGTTTTTTCACGAAATTGAGTTGAGAAGAATAGTTCGTTTAAATAAAAATGTTTTATTGTAACATTTAGAATAATTTGACTAGTGTAAATGAATTAGATTATCATAATGATAAATATCTTTTTTATGTATGCATATAATATATAAAAAGGTGGTTGCTAATGTAGAATTTTGTTAGAGTATTAGAATGCTTACTTCACTTGAATAAAATTAAGTAGGAGGTGGCTTCCTTGCTTACAAAGTAAGTAAGGAAAAGTATTTGGACATATATAGTATAAGTATAGTGATTGTTTTAATTGCTTTAACGGCATTTTTCGTTGCAGCAGAATTTGCAATTGTTAAAGTGAGAAGTTCACGAATTGACTATTTAATTGCAGAAGGAAATAATCGTGCAACATCGGTCAAAACAGTCATTACAAACTTAGACGAATATTTATCTGCTTGTCAGCTGGGAATTACTGTTACAGCTTTAGGAATTGGGTGGTTTGGTAAACCTGCGTTAAAGCAAATGTTTGATACGCTTTTTGCAAATTGGAATATCTCTACTCAACTAGCAGACATTTTTGCTGTAATTTTAGTGTTTTTGTTAATTACTTTTTTACATGTTGTAATAGGTGAATTGGCCCCAAAAACATTAGCAATTCAAAAATCTGAACAAGTGAGTTTACTTGTTTCTAAGCCGTTAATTTTCTTTTATCGTATTGCATTCCCATTCATTTGGCTATTAAATGGTTCAGCTCGAATCATTACGAAGCTGCTAGGGCTGAAACCGCCGAAGGGACATGATGAGGTTCATTCAGAAGAAGAATTACGGTTGTTAGTTTCAGAAAGTTATAAAAATGGTGAGATTAATCAATCTGAATATAAATATGTGAATAAAATTTTTGAATTTGATGATCGCATTGCAAAAGAAATAATGGTACCTCGAACTGAAATGAATATTATAAGTAAAGAGATGCCTGCTGAAGAAGCTTTGCAAAAAATGTCTCGTGAAAAATATACAAGGTATCCAGTTGTTGATGGCGACAAAGACCACGTAATAGGTTTTGTGAATTTTAAAGATATTTTTACTGAATTTGTACAACATAAAGCTGTTAATAAGAAGACAGTAGAGCAATATATGAGACCAATTATTTTAGTTATCGATTCTATTCCAATTCATGATTTGTTTTTAAAAATGCAAAAAGAAAGAACACATATTGCTATATTGATAGATGAATATGGTGGAACATCTGGACTTGTTACTGTTGAAGATATTCTGGAAGAAATTGTTGGAGATATTCAGGATGAGTTTGATACGGATGAGCAGCCAGAAATTCAAAAGGTTAGTGAAACGAAGACGATACTAGAGGGAAAAGTACTTGTTAGTGAAGTGAATATGTTATTTGGTTTAGGGATTGATGATGATGGTGTTGATACAATCGGTGGTTGGATTTTAACGAAGAATATAGAGATTGCTGAAGAGGATTCCATTGAAATTGAAAATTATAAGTTTTGTGTGAAAGAATTAGATGGACATTATATAAAAAGATTAGAAGTTACAAAGATAGTAGAATCGATTGTTATTTTAGAAGATGAAAAACAAATTTCGTTACAAGAGCAAATTAGCTCGTAAACTCTGCTATATAGCAGAGTTTTTTTGAGCATAATGTTTTTTGAGGGATAAGGGCTATGATACAATGACATAAGTCAAACCTTTCACTAGGTGAAGTATTGTTGTATACATATATTTGGAAGGAGAAGAAGTATGAAAAAGCATTTATATATAAATGGAGATTGGAAATCTGTAAACACGTATAAATCATTATATGCACCATATTCTGAAGAAACATTAGCGGAAATTGCACAAGGCACGGAAGAAGATGTAAAAGAGGCTGTTACCGCTGCAAAAAATGCAATGACAAAAATGAATACATTATCTGCATATGATCGTGCGACTATTTTAGAGAAAGTTGCACAAAAAATGGATGAAAGAAGAGAAGAATTTGCAGAGATTATTGCAAAAGAAGCTGCAAAACCAATACGTGCTGCAAGGGGAGAAGTAGATCGTACTGTTCAAACATACAAATTTGCAGCTGAAGAAGCGAAGCGTATATATGGTGAGACATTGCCATTAGACGCCGCACCTGGTGCAGATGGGCGTATTGCATATACAATCCGAAAGCCGATTGGGGTTATAGGGGCTATTACACCATTTAATTTCCCATTAAATTTAGTAGCGCATAAAGTTGGACCAGCAATCGCTGCCGGAAATACAGTTGTATTAAAGCCAGCTGATCAAACGCCATTATCATCTTATGCATTAGTTGAGTTATTTGAAGAGGCAGGATTGCCAAATGGAGCTTTAAATATCATTTCTGGTCCTGGCTCCACGGTTGGTGAGGCAATCGTCAAAAATGATTACGTTGCTTCTATTACTTTTACCGGAAGTCCAAAAGTTGGAATCGGAATAAAACAAAAGGCTGGGCTAAAACGAGTTACGTTAGAACTAGGCTCAAATGCTGCTGTTATCATTGATGAAGATGTAGAGTTAACAGATGAAATAATTGAACGTGTAAAATGGGGAGCATTTGTTAATAATGGGCAAGTTTGTATTTCAGTACAACGTGTTTTTGTACATGAAACGAAAATGCATGAATTTCTTTCGAAGCTAAAGAAAGCAATGGAATCAGTTGTTGTTGGTGATCCACTGCTTGAGGAAACGGATGTATCAGCTTTAATTTCAAAAAGAGATGTAGAGCGAATTGATATGTGGGTTCAAGAAGCAATTAAGGAAGGAGCAACTGTTTTATGCGGTGGTAAGAAGCGGGATGCAAGAATTTTTGAACCGACTGTATTAACAAATGTTCCAGATCATGTATCTGTGCAGTGCCAAGAAGTATTCGGTCCACTCATGACAGTAAATACATTTAAAGAATTTGATGAAGCGATTGAACAAGTAAATAATTCGCGTTACGGCTTACAGGCAGGTGTATTCACAAATAATTTATTTAAAGCAATGCGTGCAATTGATGAGCTAGAGGTTGGTGGTGTCATGATTAATGATATCCCAACGTTCAGAGTAGATCATATGCCTTATGGTGGTGTGAAAGAAAGTGGTACGGGGCGTGAAGGAATTAAATATGCAATAGAAGAAATGACAGAAATGAAATTAGTATGTATTAAAAAATAAAATAGAAAAACTTAAAACTTGCACTAAAAAACGAGTAGGAAATGTTTACGATTCCATACTCGTTTTTTACGCTGCTAGTAACTATTTAATTAAGTGTAACTTTTACTTCATTTCTTGTTTGAAAATAGTATCTTCTACATAAATTTGTTCTTTATCTACAGCAGTAGCATGAGTTAATACTAAACCGATGGGTGTTTTTGTATCTTTATTTTGAACAATTGTAAAAGGAACATTTTTTTCGTTTGCTAATTTAATGTATTTTGATAAATGTGGGTAAGCAATGCCACCATTTAGGAGGAGTTGTAATGATTGAGAAGGGCGCATGCTACCCGCCACTTCAGAGTATACATTACTTTGCATTACTTGACCGATTGTTAAAGCGATTTCCACACGCTCACGTAATGTAGTTAAATACATATTACGTTCTTCTGGTTTGTTTTGCTTTTGGCCGTAAATGCCTTCTTGGAGATAATCTTCCACATTTTTATTTACCATATTTTTCACACCTTTCATTTTCTATTGTACGCAAGAATTAAAAATGATGCAAAAAAGTCGTTTTGATTACGGAAATAATGAAAATATGTGAAGGAAAAAGGGGATTTGCATACAATTAGTTAAATAAGAAAGAAAAAATAATTTTATCAACAGAAATTAACAAAATGTGACAAAAATCTATTAACGAATCGTATTTTTTGTGTTAATATTCAAAATATAAAGGGTATTCGTCGTATGGAAATGGAGGGAATGGAGGTTTTTCCAATCGATAAGGATATTAAAGAAATATTTTGTTCACACTTGAAAAACAATAGGCACCAATTCGTAGAGAACTGGAAAAACAAAATGATAATTTCCGAAAAAGATCCATTTAAACTAGAAGTAGTTCAAAATGGAGAGGATTTACTAGAGTTAATTATCGAACTTACTATGGAAGATAAAGATATAAATTATCTTCAACCGTTATGTGAGAAAATTGCTATTGAACGTGCTGGAGCAGATGCGAATATTGGAGATTTTGTTTATAACGCAAACGTGGGAAGAAATGAACTTTTCGAAGCGATGTGTGAATTAGATGTTAGTGCTCGTGAATTGAAACCAATTATGGCAAAAATACATACTTGTTTTGACAAATTAATTTATTATACCGTTTTAAAATACTCGGAAATTATATCGAAGAATTTAGAGGAAAAACAGCAATATATTAACGAAACACATAAAGAAAGACTGACGATTTTAGGACAAATGTCAGCTAGTTTTGTACATGAATTTCGTAATCCGCTTACTTCCATTATGGGGTTTGTCAAATTATTAAAGGCAGATCATCCGAGTTTATCGTATTTAGATATTATTTCGCATGAATTAGATCAATTAAATTTTCGTATTTCGCAATTTTTACTCGTATCAAAAAAAGAAATGTGGAATGAATCGGAACGGTTTTGGCTTAATGACTTGTTTCAAGACATTATACAATTTTTATATCCGAGTTTGGTCAATGCGAATGTTTTGATTGAAAAGAATTTACCGTATCCAATTCCGCTTGTTGGTTATCGGAGTGAAGTGAGACAAGTATTTTTAAACATATTAATGAATTCAATTGATGCTCTTGAATCAATGAAAGAAGAACGAAAAATTATCATTGATGTATTTGAAGAAGATCAAGCTATTCGAATTGTGATAAAAAATAATGGACCAATGATTCCAGCTGAAAATGTAGAAACGATTTTTGAACCATTTGTAACTACTAAAAAGTTAGGGACTGGTATTGGATTATTTGTATGTAAACAAATTGTGGAAAAACATAATGGATCCATTATGTGCCGATCAGATAACGATTGGACAGAATTTCAAATTGCATTTCAAAAATAAACAGTCTACACCAAATGAATGGTGTAGACTGTTTTAATTTGTGAGTATAACGGCTTCTAATTTAGGATCTTTAGTTGAATAACCTACTATTGAAATTGTATAAATAACATTTGGTTCAACATTGAATTTCGGTATAGTCAATAAAACGTTTTTATTATCTGCGAGTGAAATTTCAATATCTGCTGTACCAGGGCTAACTTGCAAAAAATCGGTTATTTGTTTAAAGAGTACATTTTCAAATAAATGATCTCCATCTTTTAAATCTACATTTACAACAGGGGTATCTGGAGAGAAATGTGCAAAGCGTATTTTTGCTTGACCAGCTGGTAAATGTGTATTATCAAGTATAGGTTGTAATTGTAGGTGATTATCACTATTTATTGCAGCAAGAGTATAAGTATGATTTCCCATTATTGGTACCAACGCTGAAAAGATTGGAGTTTCATTTCCGACAGGAACAATATCTATACGGTATTTACCTTGCACTAATGATAAATAAGGGCTGAATTGCTTAAATGAAATATTTTTAATAACCTTTTGTCCGTTTACTAAAATGTCAACCGCCGGTATATTTGGATCGGCATGAAAAATTCTTATATGTGATGGTAAAGCAGCTTCTTGTGAGTCTCTTGTTTCATACGCCTGTACAAGTTTTGATAGTGCATCGTAATATTTCATATATAATTCTATATATTTTTTAGGGTTACGAAACTGATAGTAACGTGCGAGCTGTTCGTATTGCGTAACTTCTTGTCCATATTTTTCGATTTCAGATTGAGACATGAACATTCCTCCTTTGTCATCATTAAAACTATATGCGAAGCAAGAAAGCGGTTATGCAAAAAAAATGATTTTATAAAGGGAAAATTAAAAAGTGACAACAAATATGTTTTCATAAAGAGGTGCTGGTGCTTACGAGAATTTCACAGAGTAAAGCAGTACATATGACTGTACGAAAGTAAAATAAATGCCAAATTGAAAGTGCATTTCAATTAACATATTGAATACATGTCCAAAAATCGCTAGAAAACTAGGGATTTTTTTAATTATAGGCAAATACACATACAAAGTGATAATTGTCCTACATAAATTATAAAGGAAAGATACTTTGAATCTGAGGAAAGGAGTGCCACTTCGGGATAGGGATATCCCGATAGTAATTGTGAATGAAGTTATGAAAAGGTTTTGTGTTATAGACTGTAGGATGAATTTGTAAACTTCATTTTTCTATTTATTTTAGCAATTGACAGTATTAACCCATAAGAGAGCGTCATGACGAACTGATTAGTGTGGTTAATCGGTTCTTTTTTTATAGTTTAAAAATGAAAAGTTTACATAATGAATAGGAATCTGAATTGATTAGTAAGGTGGGTGTCGAAATTTGTTTTAAAATATGCAATTTAAAGTAGGATAATAGGAAGGAGTTTAACGGGAGTTCCGTCGAAGTGTACAGAATGTCGGTATTTAAGGACAGCTGGCATTATGCTATAAAAACATTTGGTGATGCAGTCATTTCATATAAAAAGGAGGGTCATTTGGGCGTATAGAAAAGGGTTGGTCTTCGGTTTTTTAGTTCTGAATTTTCTGTTTTATAAAATTTTTTAAGCACTCATTTGTATATTTTATAATAGTTTTTTGATAAATTCACTGCTTTTGCAGAGGATTCTTTTTTATGAAAGAAACGTCAATTTTCTTCATATATATATACAAATTGGAGAAATGGGGGAGCGCTATGCGCGATTACTTAATTAAACCACTTGTTGGTCAGCCGTATCCAATGATTTCACATGGAAAAGGTGTTTATTTGTATGATCAAAATGGCAATAAATATTTTGATGGTTCGTCAGGAGCAATTACGGCAGGTATTGGGCATGGCGTAAAGGAGATTGCAGACGTTATTAAAAAGCAAGCTGAGGAGATTGCTTTCGTTTATAGATCACAGTTTACGAGTGAACCAGCTGAAAAATTAGCGAAGAAGTTAAGTGATTTAAGTGTAGGAGATTTGAACTGGAGTTTTTTTGTAAATAGTGGTACGGAAGCGAATGAAACAGCTATGAAAATTGCAATTCAGCATTTTCAAGAGCGAGGTATTCAAGGGAAACATAAAATTTTATCAAGATGGATGAGTTATCACGGTATTACGATGGGTGCTTTATCAATGTCTGGGCATCCACTACGTAGACAACGTTTCGTATCTATTTTGGAAGATTATCCGACTATACCAGCTCCATATTGTTTCAGATGTCCTGTTCAAAAGGTATATCCAACTTGTCAGCTGGCATGTGCGACTGAACTAGAAAGATCAATTGAAAGAATTGGTGCAGAGCATATTGCTGCTTTTATTGCTGAGCCGATTATCGGAGCAGCTGGAGGCGCGGTTGTTCCGCCAAAAGACTATTATAAAGTCATTAAAGATATTTGTAATCATTACGATATTTTATTTATTGCGGATGAAGTAATGACTGGGCTTGGTCGTACTGGAGCATGGTTTGCGATGGAGCATTGGGGCGTAGAACCGGATATTATGACACTTGGTAAAGGGTTAGGAGCGGGATATACACCGATGGCAGCGACAGTTGTAAGTGATCGTGTTATGGAACCAATATTACGTGGATCACGTTCAGTAATGAGCGGTCATACGTTAAGTGCAAATCCATTGTCTGCAGCAACGGCTTTAGCTGTTATTGAATATATGGAGAAACATAATCTTCCTGAGAAAACAGCAGAAAAGGGAGAGTATTTAATAAAAGGCTTACAGAAAGTTCAACAACAATCGACAATCATTGCTGATGTGCGCGGAAAAGGGTTGCTAATCGGAGTAGAATTGCAACCGTTTACAAAAGCGTCGGAGCTTATTTCAGTTGCAGCTAAAAACGGCCTGCTTTTATATCAAGCAGTTTCAGGGCAAGCAGGAAAAGAAGATAGTGCGCTGCTTGTAGCACCGCCAATGACAACTACATATTCCGAGTTAGATGAATTACTTTCAATTTTCTCTAAAAGTGTGGAAGAGATGATGCAAAAAGGAGGGCATAGTATCGCATGACAACTATTACAAATACATTCGGTAAATTAAAAGAAATTGAGGAAGTAATTTCTTTGTTCCATGATGATATGACATTAATGTTTGGGGGATTTGGAGGGATTGGATCCCCTCCATCTTTAATACAGGCAATTTTAGAAAAAGGCGTTACAAATTTAAATTTGATTGGAAATGACACTGGATTTCCTGATGTAGGTATCGGTCGTCTTGTTACAAATGAAAGAGTTAAATCACTAATTACTTCTCACATTGGCTCCAATCCAAATGCAGGAAGGCAACTAAACGAGGGAAGATTACAAATTGAGTTTTCTCCGCAGGGAACATTAGCAGAGCGCATTCGCGCTGGTGGTGTTGGTCTTGGTGGTGTTTTAGTTGATGTTGGTGTTGATACGATTGTGGAAGAGGGAAAACGAACAGTTGAAATGAATGGTAAGACTTACTTAGTTGAAACAGCATTAACTGCTGAAGTTTCAATTGTATATGCAAAAAAGGCAGATCCGTTTGGTAACCTTGTATTTGACAAAAGTGCACGAAATATGAATCCTCACGTAGCGATGGCTGGGGATATAACAATTGTAGAAGCGGAAGAAATAGTCCCGCTTGGAAGTTTAGATCCAGAGGAAATTGTCGTTCCAGGTGTTTTCGTAAATTATATTGTACCGTCGGAAGGAGTGAACTGGAAATGGGTATGGGCGTAGAAGTGAGGGATAAGATTGCTAGGCGTGCGGCGAAAGAAATACAAAATGGTATGATTGTAAATTTAGGTATTGGCATACCATCGCTTGTACCAAATCATTTGCCTGACGATATAAATGTTATGTTTCATGCCGAAAATGGAATCGTGGGCATGGGACCAACGCCAAGTAAAGGGAATGAAGACGAAAATTTGTGTAATGCAGCAGGTTTACCAACTTCTCTTATAACAGGAGCGAGTTATTTCGATAGCTGCACAGCGTTTGGGATGATTCGAAAAGGTTTGCTAGACATAACGATTCTTGGTTCATTACAAGTAAGTGAAAATGGCGATTTAGCAAACTGGATTGTACCTGGAAAACGTGTTCCAGGTATTGGTGGAGCAATGGATTTAGCACAAAAAGCGAAGCGGGTCGTTGTTGTGATGAATCATGTTGATAAGTACGGAAATGCAAAAATTGTTTCAGAGTGTACATTGCCATTAACTTCAAAGAAATGTGTAGATTTAATTATTACTGATATGGCAGTCATGGAGGTAACTCCGAGTGGACTTATATTACAAGAATTAATGAGCCCATACACAGTAGAAGATGTAAAACGACATACAGAAGCTGATTTTCAAATTAGTTCTAACTTACTGGTAATTGAATGAAGGGAGATGTAATATATGGAGCAATTAAAAAAGCAAGTTTGTGATTATATTGAGAGCCATGAAGAGGAAAGTGTGAAATTTTTAAAACGATTAATTCAAGAAAAGAGCGTATCTGGTGATGAAAGCGGTGCGCAGGCAATTGTGATTGAAAAATTACGTGAATTAGGTTTAGATCTCGATATATGGGAGCCCTCCTTTTCTAAAATGAAAGATCATCCTTATTTTGTATCACCCCGTACAAGTTTTTCAGATAGCCCAAATATTGTAGCAACTTTAAAAGGAAGTGGCGACGGGAAATCTATGATATTAAATGGGCATATTGATGTAGTTCCAGAAGGGGATGTGAATCAGTGGGAACATCACCCTTATAGCGGTGAGAAAATAGGGAATCGTATATATGGCCGTGGAACGACGGATATGAAGGGCGGAAATGTCGCACTTATGCTTGCGATGGAAGCGATCATTGAATCTAGTATTGAATTAAAAGGAGACATCTATTTTCAAAGTGTAATAGAAGAGGAAAGTGGCGGAGCAGGGACATTAGCAACTATATTACGAGGATATAAAGCAGATGGTGTCATTATTCCAGAGCCTACTAATATGAAGTTTTTCCCGAAACAACAAGGTTCCATGTGGTTTCGTCTACGTGTAAAAGGGAAAGCTGCACACGGTGGAACGCGCTATGAAGGGGTTAGTGCAATTGAAAAAAGCATGTTTGTTATAGAACATGTAAGAAAGCTAGAGGAGAAAAGAAATAGTCGAATTACAGATCCGTTATTTAAAGGAATTCCAATTCCAATTCCAATTAACATTGGCAAAATTGAAGGAGGGAGTTGGCCAAGTTCTGTTCCCGATGAATTAATTTTAGAAGGAAGATGCGGTGTTGCGCCGAATGAGACTATAGAGGCGGCAAAAGAAGAGTTTGAGAATTGGATTGCTGAATTAAATGATGTGGACAATTGGTTTGTTGAAAATCCGGTAGAAGTAGAATGGTTTGGAGCGAGATGGGTTCCTGGTGAATTAGAAGAAAATCATGAACTCATTACAACACTTCATCATAACTTTGTTGAAATCGAAGGGAACGAACCAATTATTGAAGCATCTCCGTGGGGGACTGATGGAGGTTTATTTACACAAATTGCAAACGTACCAACAATAGTATTTGGTCCAGGAGAGACGAAAGTAGCACACTATCCAAACGAATATATAGAAGTTGATAAAATGATAGCTGCCGCAAAAATTATTGCATGTACATTACTAGATTGGTGTGAGGTGAAAAAATGAAATACTATGAATCTTTTAGAGAACAGACGAATTGTTATACAGTAGAAGGCGTTTTAGATTATTTTAATAAACGTATCCGGGTAGATCACTATAAAGGAAATGTTGAAAGTATTATACAGACAATTGACGAACTAGCAGAGAAACATTCTTTCACTAAATGTATTATTAAAGGAAAGGGAGATCATGTTTCAACATGGCTCTCTTTCGGTTTTTTGTTGGAAGCAACGATACCTCATTATTTTCAAGGACACGATGCATACTTTTTTGTGAAATATAATAATGATGAAAGACGAAATAGTATGCATTGGACTGAGGAAGATACTATATTAAGCGGTGTAAAAGGAAAAGAAATAAAAGAAAAAGTAGTTCCAGAGAAATTTTTGCTGAGAAAAGCGAATGAAGAAGATGCAGAAGAATTAGCAACTGTCTTCGGAAAAGTATTTGAAGTGTATCCGACACCTTTAAATGAAGCGAGTTATGTATTACAGACGATGAAAGAAGACGATACAATTTACTACGTGTATGAATTTGAGGGGAAAATTATTAGTACAGCATCTGCAGAAATGAACATAAAGGAAGGGAATGCAGAATTAACGAATTGTGCTACTTTACCTGAATATCGTAAACATGGATTTATGAAAAGTTTATTAATTAAATTAGAGGAAGAGCTTCGAGAAAGATCTATTTTCTGCTCCTATACAATTGCTCGATCGCTTTCTTTCGGAATGAATGCTGCCTTTCATCAATTAGGCTATACGTATACAGGAAGACTGGCGAATAATTGCTACATTTTTGATAAGTTGGAAGATATGAATATATGGGTGAAAGATCTATCTAGTTATTCGAAAGCAGTAAAACTTCCGTCTCAAAATTTGGCTGTAAAGCAAAACAGTTAGGTGGAGCTGGGTGTTCGAAAAAGTTGTACTAATTAGAGTTTCGAGTTATCTAATGAAAATATAAAATTGGTCAAAATTATAGAACGGAATCGTCATGCTTACAATCGCACATAGGTGTGCCGAAAATTCGGCATGTAATTGCTGGATTTTCGGCAAGAGGGGGGATGACATTGCTAGCAGTTTCGACACAAGAAGTCATTGAAGCGATTTTGGGCAGTATTGATGAGGCTATACACGCTGTAGATGAAAATGGAATTACAATATTTTATAATTCTGTAGCTGCAAAACACGATGGATCCAAGATTGAAAAAGTTTTAGGGAAACATCTGTTAGAAGCGTTCCCGTCTTTATCAAGGGAAACGAGTACATTGATGAAAGTACTAGATACAAAAAAACCTATCGTACATCAGGTACAACATTATCAAAATTTAAATGGTGAAGATGTTTGTACAGTAAATACGACGTTACCTATTTTTATAGATGGGAATATTGCTGGGGCTGTTGAAATTGCAAAGGATTACTCTACAATTCAAAAACTTACTGACACAATTGTTGACTTACAGTCGAAAATAAAGCGATCATCTAGAAAAAAAGTGATTAAAAAGCACGCTGCATTTGAGACGATAGTGACAAATGATACGCGGTTTAAACAGACGAAAGAGTTAGCACAAAAAGTAGCACCAACAGACGCGAATGTTTTAATATATGGTGAAACAGGAACAGGAAAAGAACTGTTCGTACAAGCAATTCATGAAGCTTCTAAAAGAAAAAACAAGCCATTTATTGCACAAAACTGTGCAGCTTTACCAGAGTCGCTATTAGAAAGTTTATTGTTTGGAACGACAAAAGGAAGCTATACGGGAGCGATTGAAAGAGCTGGGCTATTTGAACTTGTTGATGGTGGTACATTATTTTTAGATGAACTGAATTCAATGCCTCTTGATTTGCAGGCAAAAATGTTACGAGTGTTAGAAGATGGAGTCATTAGAAGAATTGGTGATAATAAGACGAGAAAAGTAGATGTTCGTGTTATTACCGCAATGAACCAGCCTCCAGAAATATGTTTACGAGAGAATAAAATTCGCACTGATTTATATTATCGCTTAAACGTATTTTCATTATATATCCCACCGCTTCGTGAAAGAACTGAGGATGTACTATTATTAGCATCTTATTTTTTGAAAGAATATAATAAAAGTTATAAAAAAGGTGTACTTCAAATTGATGAGGAAGCGAAAGATAGACTGCAAGCTTATCAGTGGCCTGGAAATGTCCGGGAGTTAAAACATACGATTGAACATGCTGTTATTATTGCAGAAGGGAATACATTAACAGCCAATTGTTTACCACGTACATTTCGGAAAGAGAAGTTTTCGAAGAAGAAGGGGATAATGCCACTTAGAGAAGCACTTCATCAAACAGAAAAAGAATTAATAGATCAAGCGTTGATTGAAACGGAAGGGAATATATTACAAGCCGCAAAAATGTTGGGTATCCCTCGTCAAACGCTTCAATATAAACTGAGCAAGTACGACAAAACCGCCGAATAATCGGCGGTTTTTGTGTGTTTGCACCAATAAAAGAGCGTTTACATATATAAAAAGTAATGAATATGATGTTAAGTATTGATTTCATACAACGCTTAAAAATATTTTTTTGCTTATGTAATAGGGTTCTCCGCACATTTACTTATCAACAATGTAAAGTTGGCATAACTATTGCTTATATAAAGGATGAGCGTATAAAAAGGGGGAATAGCAATGTTACATGATGTATACAAACCAAATCGTCACTGGAAGGATATCGAATTATGGAAAGATGTTACTGAAGAGCAATGGAATGATTGGGTTTGGCAATTAACGAATACGATCAAAACGTTAGATGACTTAAGAAAAGTGATTAACTTAACACCTGAAGAAGAAGAGGGCGTTAAAATTTCAACGAAAACGATCCCGTTAAACATTACACCGTACTATGCTTGGCTAATGAATCCTGATGATCCACGCTGTCCGATTCGGATGCAATCAGTACCGATTTCGGAAGAGTTATATAAAACAAAATATGATTTAGAAGACCCACTTCACGAAGACGAAGATTCACCAGTTCCAGGGCTAACACATCGTTATCCGGACCGTGTACTATTCTTAGTAACAAATCAATGTTCTATGTATTGTCGTTACTGTACACGTCGTCGTTTTAGTGGACAAATTGGAATGGGTGTACCGAAGAAACAATTAGATGATGCAATTGCTTATATTCGTGAAACGCCACAAGTACGAGATGTATTAATCTCCGGTGGTGACGGACTTCTAATTAACGATAAAATTTTAGAATATGTATTAAAAAATTTACGAGAGATTCCGCATGTTGAGATTATTCGTATCGGAACGAGAGCACCAGTAGTATTCCCACAACGTATTACAGAAAACTTATGTAACATTATTAAAAAATACCATCCAGTATGGTTAAATACACATTTCAATACATCTATTGAAATTACTGAAGAATCGAAAAAGGCATGTGAAATGTTAGCGAATGCTGGTGTTCCAGTCGGAAACCAAGCAGTAATTTTAGCTGGTATTAACGACAGCGTTCCAATTATGAAAAAACTTATGCATGACTTAGTAAAAATCCGTGTACGTCCATACTACATTTATCAATGTGACTTATCTGAAGGTATCGGTCACTTCCGTGCACCAGTATCTAAAGGTCTTGAAATTATTGAAGGTTTACGTGGACACACATCTGGTTATGCTGTTCCGACATTCGTTGTTGATGCGCCAGGCGGAGGCGGTAAAATTGCACTTCAACCAAACTATTTAATCTCACAAAGTGCAGATAAAGTTGTACTTCGTAACTTTGAAGGTGTTATTACGACGTATCCAGAGCCAGAGAGCTATATTCCAGGAAGAGCGGAAGGATACTTTAAAGAGATTTATCCGAACTACGAAGAAAAACGTTCAGATGTTGGTATCGCAGGTCTTATGAGCGATAAGAAATTTAACCTCGTTCCAGACGACTTACAGCGTATGAACCGTCGTAAAGACTACGAAGATAATGATACTCATGCATCTTTAAAAGATAAACGTGATAAGCGCGATCAATTAAAAGATAAAAAATATCAAGCACAAATGGCTAAGTTAGAAGAAAACGACAAAAAAACTGAGGGTGATGCAGTATGAATTGTATGTGGTGTGACAGTACAGAAGCGAAAGAAAGCTTGAATACTGTATATTGGGAATTACCAGATGGTACGAAAGCCATTGAAATCCAAGAGACACCATGTATTTCTTGTTCCTCGTGTGGGATGGACTATCAATCAGACCATACAGTAAAAGAAATTGAAGATCAATTATTCTTAATTTACACGAAAGATTTACCAAAACAACTAACATATGAAGAATTAATGGGAAGACCGCGTCTATTAAAAAGAAATTATTTTGACTTTTAACCAGCTTTTATGCTGGTTTTTTTCTTTTTTGCCTTGTATAATGTACCCAAGTTAGAAAGGTAGGGAATATTTTTGAAAAAGACATTTTACCATTATATGATGAAGCATCGTGCAGCTTTATTTAGAAATGAAATTTCAGATTTAGCAGAGGCGATGTATGATGATTTAAGTTTTCCGAAGCAATCTGAAGACTATGATGAAATTAGTTCATACTTAGAGTTGAGCGGAGTGCTAGAAAGTATGTCTATATTTGATGAAGCCTGGGATCTATACATACAAGATAGATAAAAACTATTTGAAAACATACAGAATACATTACTTTGTTTAAAGTGAAGTATTCTGTATGTTTTTTTATTATGAAATTTGTTGATTTGAAGCTAGTCTAGTTACTAGCTTTTGTTTGAGTGTAATGTAAATTTTATAAGATTATATTTTTTATTGAAAAAATTTATGAATATAAGCTTCTGTGATAAGCGTTTTTATGTAGGTTGCATATACTGATATCAAAATCACGACGTCAAAAAAAGGAGAGATAGAGATGGCAAGAAAAAAACAACCTAAATACAACGTAGGGGACATAGTCGTGATTACGCTATATGGAACCGTTGGGAAAATCACAAATATGAAGGTTTTAGATGGAGTTTATGTATACGAAGTCAATAATCACGATGGATTTTACGTAGAGCAAACATTGCAGCACGTTACAGAGCAGGATATGAAAAAGGGCGATACGGAGTGGATTGAATTAAATTATAATTTCACGTTTGGTGATCTTGTGCAAGTAACTGGATATGATAAAGATGTTTTCCGTATTGTTGGTTTTCGTACAGAAGTATGGAGATATAAGAATGACGCATGGGAAGATACAATTTATGAATTGTCACGGATTACGGATGGTGAATGGTTAGAAGCGGATGAATCAGATTTAACGTTACTTGCGAATGCTCAAACGGCAAATGCAATTTTGAAGAAAATGAAACAAGATAAAGCAGGTATGAATAAATTAGATTTAGGTAAGTTAAAGTCAATTAACAACTCGAAAAAAGTGAGTGTTAAGACGAATCGTCAAGAAATCATTGATGGATTACTTGACATTTATAACGATTATCAATTATTGTTCGATACATTTAAAGATGAAGAATATAAAATTGTAATGGATGTTGTTCATAATTATTTAGTTAAATTGACAGAGAAAAAGTAGTTAACTAGAAAGAGAGAATAAATTGAACAACAACATATGCAGTATAAGGTATGCCTACAACTATTAAAAAAATAAAAAGCCACTTTATAAGAGAGTCTGCCCATTGATCTTCATGCATGAACTCTTCTTTTGTTTGTCCTACTTCATATTGATTTTCCATTATTATTTCCCCCTTTGAATAGCTTGTACTACAATCGTATGCATCTCGTCCAAAGCTTATGACCTATAAAAAAATAAAATCTATTTTTCTAATCTCATATACATAATTTTGAGATTTTTTCATAAAACAGAAATAAAGGAGTGATGCTCATGAAGGAAATTGAAGTCGTGATTGATACGGAAGAGATTGCGGAGTTTTTTTATGAGCAACTAATTGAAAGAGGGTACGTCCCAAAACGAGAAGAAATTGAAGATCTCGCAGATATTACATTTGAGTATTTATTAGAGAAATGCATGATTGATGAAGTTTTTGATGAAGAGGATGAATGAAAGTAACGACGGGCATAACTCGTCGTTTTTTACTCTTTACAAACCTGTCACAAATATAGTCAATAATTATTGATATAATGAAAAGGAAATTTTACTCAAGAGGTGAAGGAATGTTCAAAAAAATTATTGATTCTTTATTAGGAAAGAAAAAATATCGTTCGTATTCAAGTAGTGATTATCGTCGTAGAGGGCGCTCGTATTCAAGTAGCGATTATAAACGACGTTCATCTGGTTATGGACATCAACATTATAAAAGAAAACGTAAAAGCCGTAGCTTCTTTTCAAGTAGCTGATGAAATGGCGTCGTGTACTAGCATTATTTGATAGACCACTGCGAAAAAATACAATTGTTGCAGAGCGTTATAAAATTGAATCAGTAATTGGAATGGGCAGTTATGGGGTTACATATGTCGTTAATGATTTACAAATAAATAGATATAAAGTCTTAAAACAATTAAGACAAAGTAAACAAAGATATGAGTCTGGTAGAAAATCATTTGAACAAGAGAAAATGATTTTACAAACATTAAATTATCATGCAATTCCTAGTCTATATGATTATTTCATATGGGAGAAAAAGAGCTTCTTTGTGATGGAGTACATGCCTGGTAAAAATTTTGAAGATTATATTTTCATAGATGGGTATGTATATACAGAACGTGAAGTTTTTGAGATTTTATATGAAATATTAGAAATTGTATCGGTGTTTCATAGTGAAGGCATTATTCACCGAGATTTACGCATTCCAAACATATTAATGAAAGAAAATCAAATTAGTATTATTGATTTTGGATTAGCTAAATGGAAAGGTGAGGATGATGAGCGAGCTACAACTTACGAAGGTGAACAAGCTTTGATGCGAGAAGTTCAATTTCGTAGCGACTTTTATGCGCTCGGTCATTTCTCATTATTTTTATTATATGCAGGATATGAATCTAATGAAAAACAGGAAAAACCATGGTACGAAGAATTAACTTTGGAAAATTATAATCGCGAAATGCTTATGCGAATGTTACAAATAAAAACGCCGTACTATGAGAATGTACAAGATTTAAAACAAGATGTAGCTTCTGCTTTAGAAAGGATGGAGACTCCATGTTTCAAAAGTTTTTAGCAAGCGTTGGTATTGGAAGTGCAAAGGTAGATACTGTTCTTGAAAAAGATGAGTATATTGTTGGGGAAGAAATAGTTGGAAAGGTTCATATAACTGGAGGTTCAGTTAGCCAACAAATTGAAAGCATTTACTTAACATTATCGACGTCGTATGTACGAGAAGTGGATGATAAAAAAGTAACAGCAACATATGATTTAGAGCGAGTACGCTTAACCGAACCTTTTTCTGTAGAACCGAATGAAAAAGTTGACATTCCATTTTCTTTTCCAATGCCAATTGAAGCACCACTTACACTTGGTATGAAAACGGTTTGGATTCATACAGGTCTTGATATTAAACGTAGTATAGACCCAAGTGACCGCGACTACGTTCAAGTGTTACCTAATGCATTATTAAGTAGTGTTTTAGATAGTGTAAATGAATTAGGGTTTAAAGCACGTCATATAGAATGTGAAGAATTACCGCACCGATTACGTAAACAAGTTCCATTCGCACAAGAATTTGAGTTTATTCCGGTTTCTGGAGAGTACTACGGCAGATTAGATGAATTAGAATTATTAATTTTGCCACGTGCATACGACCGATTAGAAATAATTATGGAAGTAGATAGAAAATCACTTGGATTAGCTGGTTTATTCGCTGAGGCACTTGATCTTGATGAGAAGGTTATTCGCTTCACTGTAACAAGAGAAGATATCCCTGAGATGAAGCAAAAAATTAATAATTATATTTTTTAATAAACTATGCATAAAAAAGAAATGGAGAGGAAAACTAAAACAACCGCTCCATTTTTTTGCATAGTGAGGTTATGTATGTGAAACGATATCGACATTTATACTTGCTAAGTTTTACGTTACTCATTTGTTTTGTCGTATTATCACTTTCGTATCATACCGCTTGTATTGAGAACTTTGACAATATAGTCGCACATTTTATTCAAAGCTTTCGAAACGATTATTTGACGACCTATTTTACTTGGGTGTCTTTTATCGGTTCCAAAAGAATATATTTTCCATTACTCATTATTCTTGTAATGTATTTTCTCGTTAGAAAAAAGTTGCTTAGTGCGTTGCTTCTAACAATTAATTACTACGGATCTCGTTATTTAAACAGTATGCTTAAACTATGGTACGAACGAGCAAGACCTGATGTCACGCAGCTTGTTACTGCAACTGGATATAGTTTTCCGAGCGGTCATACGATGAATGCTACTGCTTTTTTAGGATTTATTGCATACGTCACAATTACTGAAGAGCGTATTTCTTTGCATAAAAAATTGTTAATTATTCTTATAGCAAGCTTTGTTGTATTATCTATTTCAGTTAGCCGAATATATCTTGGCGTGCACTATCCATCTGACATATTAGCAGGATGGGCAGCTGGTGGTAGCTGGCTCGTTTTATGTGTTATATTCCATAAAACGTTCATAAAAAAAGAACCTATGTCATAATAGGTTCTTTTTTCATTGGCTCAACATGAATGTGTGCATGGTAAATTCCAAACTTTTTGCGAAGCATAGCTTCGATGTTGTCGGTAATACAGTGACTTTCTCCAACATCCATGCGAGCATCTACTTCAATTGTAATATCAACGTACGTTTGATTCCCATACATACGTGCTCTAATATCTACAATGTTTTCCACACCGCCAATATGCTCAATAGCATCAGCGTATTCTTCCATTTTATCAGGATCAATTCCATCTGTAAGCATATGAGAAGATTCTACGAAAATCTCCCATGCAGTTTTACAAATAATAAGACCGACAATTAAAGCGGCAATAGGGTCTAAAATAGGCATTTGGAACTGAGAACCGACAATACCTACTACGGTACCAATACTTACGAGTGCATCTGATAAATTATCCTTTGCAGCGGCTTCTAATGATTTACTTTTTGTTCGTGCTGCAATTTTTTTCGTATACAAATACACGCAGTACATAACGACAGCAGAAAATAAAGCAACCCATGCAGCGAGTATATTAGGCGCTGCTTGTTTCGGATTTAAGAAAGATTGAATGGCACTAATAACAACTTCTAATCCGACTGTTGCCATAATGAAGGACGCAACAAGTGATGCGATTTGTTCGGCCCGCGAATGCCCATACGGATGATCTGGGTCACGAGGTTTACGAGATATTTTTAGACCAATTAATATCGCTAAAGAAGCACCGATATCCGTTAAGTTATTTAAACCGTCAGCACGTAATGCGCTAGAGAGGGTAATATAACTGATGATGATTTTCATAGAGGATAAAAATATGTAGGCCATAATGCTGACAATAGCACCTTTATCAGCTTCTTTATGAGAAAGAGTATCCATTTTAATCACTCACCTTTCTTTAAAGGAATTTCTTTCTATAAATAGAGTATCAAACGAAAGTCGTGTGGGTCTATACAAACATTGTTGACGTTTTATAGCTTTTTAAGAAGGGGATAACAAAGTTTCGTGAAGGAAAAATATGTTGAAAAGTACAAAGTCAGGGTGTAAACCTAATTAGAGTCTATTTACTAAAGAGATAGGAGGGGAGATGGATCAAGAAACGAATACTTTTCTTACTACATATTATTCTTATCATGACAAGGTGTAATTCATTAAACGAGGAAAAACGTCAAAAGATAATTATGAAAACAGATGAAAGCCCTCTGGAAAATATTTTCCAGAGGGCTTTCATCTTAGTATGCTTCTAAAAACTCAGTAACTTGCTCTTCTGTTTTTGCGTTAGCACTATGTAAGTGGCCTAGCTTCTCACCGTTTTGGTATACAAGTAAACTTGGAATACCCATTACTTGATACTCTTCAGCGATACTTGGAAACTCATCTTTATTAATAGAATACCATTCAAATTTATTGAACTCTTCCATTACATCTCCGATAAAGTTGTCCATACGTACGCAATCTGGGCACCATGTAGTAAAGAACTTAACAACTACTGGCTCCTCGCTTGCGATGATGTCTTTGAATTCTTGTTCTGTTTTAATTTCTTTCATAAGTAAAACTCCTTTCAATATCACACGAATTTATATGCAAAATTCGCATTTGCAAACATGTTGCAAACTTATTATTTGTTTTTTAGTTTTGTAGTTCGTTCACACTTATAAAATTGTATGTAACATGGCTGCGCTACTAAGTGTGAAAATAACGGAACCTCACTTTTCTTTATAAGCTTTTTCCAGGATTGTGTCAAACTTTTGAATTTTATACAGAAATTAAAGAAGCCGACACTTTGATTAAGTATGGGCAGAGTGACTAAAATTAATCGCTTATTAATTTCGAATAAATATTTAAATCGATAAGCTTTCCAGCTGATTTTTCGCTTTTTCTCAGAGTACCTTCAAAAGTAAAGTTTAATTTTTCTAATACTTTTATGGAATTTACATTTGCTGGTTCAACTTTTACAAAAATTGAATCAGGTTAGAAATTATATGGTTGTAATGGGAATTGAGGGATATGAATAAAAAAATTGTATCCCGCATTAACGGGCAGTAAGACCCCCACTGATTAAAGTTTCACTTTATTAGGGATTTGCCTTAAACATTTATTACAGTCAAGAATATTTATAATAATATGAACTAAAAAAGGTCCAATTTTTGTAATGTTGGAGGGGATTATTGTGGACATAACTCAAAGCGTGGCAAGAATAGTGGTTAATGGGAAAGACCTTTCTTTCACTTCAGTTCAAACCTCTACATGGAATCATGGACCTGTAAATGATTTAATCATTACGACGAATCAGAGGGTGAATGAGCTTTTTCAATTCATGTGGTCACAAGTACCGGTTACGATGTCGATATATTTTCTTCAAGGGGCGGATTTACTTAGGTTCGTTAGGGTTGCTGGAATCGATGAGCGTGTAACAGGAGAATATGTATATCATTTCATTTGGTAATAAGAAGAATTCAAAGTAGTCTAGCAGCTACTGTTTTATTTTGTCATTTGAATATAAGCGAGCGGACTAGCTTATAGTACCTACTGAAATAAAGAATCATAATATAATTTGTAATAAATTATACGGAAGTGAGTTGAAGATCATGTTTTATTCATATTTTAATTCTGAAGCTGGCATGCGACCAGCGTATGGTACGTCTATAACATATAGTGGAGCACAAAGTACAGTCCAAGCTATTCAACAAGCATTGCAAATGCAACAACAAATGCAAATGCAGCAGCAAGGAGTACAACCATATTACTCATCCGTAGAGTATTTTTACCCAGTACATCATGTTACACCGTACGGAAGTTCTTTTCTTACTATTCCATATGGAACTATATACAACTTATAACTAGTAAGGAATGAAGTGGTGTATATAAATAAGGGTGCAGATTAATAGCGCCCTTATGAATAATAAAAATAGCTAGTCCAAACCGTATAAATCAATCTTACATAATATGTAGTAATAAGTTTGAAAGGGGAATTAGTATGTCTTGTTATTACTACTGTAAGTATTGTCAGGAGTATAAAGATAAGCATCATGATTGTTGTAAGAACACTAGTAAGTGTCATGATAACAAGGACAATCTTGTTAGAGCATCGGCATTTAGAGCTAGAAATACTGTGAATCAAAATGTTCCTGCTAATACTTTTGTGAAAGTGTTATTTCAAAATGAACAATTTGATTTAGCGAATGAGTATAATCCAGCAACATCTATTTTTATGCCGAAGACTAAAGGTGTATATTCTGTTATTGGAACAATTGGTTTCTTTCCAAACGATCCAACTTTAAATTATAGAGCGCGTGTAGAAATTCGTGTGAATGGAAACGCAGCGATAGCTATAGATAATGACTTTTTTGGTCCAATAAGTTTTGGAAATGTCGTAAGTGTTTCGACGATTGTTCAATTGAATGCAGGGGATGAAGTTGAGATTTATGCACAAAGTAGTATAGATGGGGTTTTAAGTCCTTTAGAAGATGGGGCACATTTTGAAGCGGCAAGATTTCCTTCTCCAACTAAATAAAACTGATCATTAAATGTTTTTTAGTAGGTTTAGTTAATCCCCTTACCAAATGGTGGGGGATTATTATTGTTTTTCTAGGATATATATAAGTAAATAGGTAAAGTGTAGTTTAATTTGTAGGGGCTTCAACCTTCTTCAGATAATGAACAAAATAATATGCAAATAAGTAACATGCTTGTGAAAACTCATTGTTAGTAAGTTTACTAGTTTTCTTATTGAACAGAAAGACGGAATACATAAAAGATCGTATCATTACGTTTTTTCTTTACTATATAGAAATTACATATTGAACACAGCTTTGTATAGGTAATGCTAATACACTGAAAAGAATAACATAAAGGCGATTACACTATATAAAAACAAAATCAATCCTAAGATGAGTAGTATCGGATGCAGCTTGAACATATTTGACCTCCTTGAGTATATAAAGAATTTTAATATATTGTTGGTCAATTTAGAAGGGGGACGGTTATATAAAAAAAGAGCATACATAATAAGTACGCTCCAAAGAAAGATAGGTTTTATGAGTGGATAATCTCCATACGATAATATATGTTCTTTTAATAAAAACGTGTAAAAAATCAATGAATTATCAATGGAATATCATAAAATGAGTAATTTTAGTCTAGGAATGCAGTTATTTTCTTTCTCAGTTATTTTAGGTAACAAAGTTGTGAAAATCGTGCATTATGCGGACTAACAACGGGATAACGATCGTACTTCAGTTACATATTTCTTAAAGTCTGGATATTGCGTGATAGTTTGACATTTGGGGGCGCATAGTTGATTAATTATAGACACATTTGTAATTACTTCGTTACAAGGACCGAAAAATGTAACTTTTAGTTTTGAATTTGGTGGGATTTTGAACACGATAGGTTTTTTTTCCATGAAATCAGCTCCTAATATTGAGTATTATAATTTAAAGGATATAGAGTCGTATTAGTATAATATGAAATTTCAGTGGATTTGCTTATAATAAAGAATTTCATAGTAGTAAAAGTGCTTAAAGATGTAAAGGGAAAATTGAGAATGTGAAATAAGATGTTTAATTAATATAACTGATGCATTTTTTAGTTTTTTACATATTATGCTAGTAAGAATTGTATAAGGAGGTAGTATAAAATATTGGAAGAAAATGTACAAGTTCAGCTTTCGCCACCTTGGATCACATATTTTAATGAATTGAAAAATTCAATAGGTGCTGATCCAACTGTTACAGTTGGGCCACTTATTCCTGTTGGTGGTAATTATATTATTTTAGTGCATGCGTTAAGCAACGAAAAAGCGAGAGCATTAGCAACGCTTTTAAAATCTTTTGTACAATTTGGGAATGTAAGTGTGACAGTTATTGTAACGAATAATGAGAATGAAATTGTAAATCCATTTCCTTGTCCACTAGATGCATTTGAAATAGCTCATTTATTTCAAGTAGCACTAGAAAATAATCCTTATTTTGAACAAGTTGTGGTACAGCCTCAGTTCCCTGGCGGACCGAATGTTGTCTTTCCGGTTTTCGCTGCGGAAGTCATTCAGTTTTTCAATGACGATATTTCTAACTTATGTCAAACGTTTACAGGTGTTGCTGCCAATGTATTTCGTGATGTAATGAATGATGAGATTTGTGGTATCCCAATTCTATTTTCCACAAGTTGTGTTATGAGCAGTGAAAATCAAGAATTACAAAATACAGATTTAGCACCAAAGTTGTTTTATTAAACTGTAAAAAGACATTTTCATTAATAGAAAATGTCTTTTTTTATGCACCAATAGTGTTCAGGTTGGAAAATTGTGATTTAAAAGGAGTAAACTTCAATTAATTAAAATTTTTCTAAATCTCAAATTTCATGTAGAGGTAGTAATTTTGACTTAAGAATATATAGAAAATGAGGGATGAAATTTTTTAGTTGAAAGGAAATTGATACTGAAAGTTATAACTTAATAATATAGGGGATTTTTTCTAATATCTGTAAAAATGATTAATAGGACGAGATTACATAATAAATGAATAGTAGGGTATATTTCGAATGTTTTATGTGGCATACATGTTAAAGTTTATAGAAATATTTCTGAAAGAGAATATATTTTGAAAAACAGTAAAGATTCTTTTTACTTATATTATAGATAGCTAGTTTTAGAGAGCTGAGGCTTACAATAAAACTAGCTATGAATAGGACATTCAAAAGGAGTTGGAATGTATGGGGTATATTGTAGACATTTCAAAATGGAATGGAACTATCAATTGGGATATTGCAGCATCTCAGCTAGATTTAGTGATTGCTAGAGTTCAAGATGGCTCTAATACGGTGGATTTTATGTATCAAAATTATGTTAGTGAAATGAAAAAGCATAGTATCCCATTCGGTAATTATGCTTTTTGCCGTTTTATATCTATTGCTGATGCAAAGAAAGAGGCACAAGATTTTTGGAATCGTGGTGATCAATCTGCTAAGTTTTGGGTAGCGGACGTAGAAGTTCAAACGATGGTAGATATGCAAGGTGGGACACAGGCATTTATTGATGAATTACGCCGTTTAGGTGCGGAAAAAGTAGGATTATATGTAGGGCATCACACGTATCTATCATTTGGAGCACGTAATATTGAAGTTGATTTCGTATGGATCCCTCGTTATGGAGGGAATAAGCCAGCATATCCATGCGATATGTGGCAATATACGGATTCAGGGAATGTTCCTGGGATTGGGAAATGTGATCTGAATCGATTAGTAGGAAATAAGTCACTTTCTTGGTTTATAAATTCGAACAAAGCAAATCAATCTAACATAGTGTATACACAGCAACCGAATGGCATTGGTATTGCAGTTTCGAAATATCCTGATGGATATGGAATAAATTTATATGAAAACCCCATGAATCCTCAATTTACAGGTACACTCACTCAAAAAATTCCATATTTAATCTTAGCAGGTTATTGGGGAGGCGGTGAGCAAGATATGATTTGTTTAGGGAACGATAAGCAGTGGGTATATTTAAAACATTTTAATGTGAAATGGTTTTATGCAACTTCAAAATATCCTGTCGGTTACGGAGTAAATTATTATGAAGAGCCTGAATGTATGAATTATAAAGGAAACATAGATGGATCGACATCTTTTCGAGTGTGGGGTAGAGTGGGAAATGCGGTAGATATCGGACAGAATAGTTGGATACCTGAAAAACATGTAATTATTAAGCAACTATAGAAGCTATATTTTTTTGAGAATTATATAAAGAGCCTTCTTACTATGCATAGTAAGAAGGCTCTTTATATTTAAAAATGAAAATACATGATACATAGTCAACTCATATGAAATGAATTACATGTAGAAAACACACTGTTTTCACAATGACTGTGTATAGTTAATTTGCATAATGATAAAAGTGAGGTATTTGAATTGAAAAAGAAGAAAATATTTATTGGAACAATTATTTCATGCATGATGCTAGCATTATCTGCATGTGGTTCCTCAGACAACGTAGTAACATCAAAAGTAGGAAATGTTACAGAGAAAGAATTAAGTAAAGAATTACGACAACAATATGGAGAAAGTACTTTATATCAAATGATGATAAGTAAGGCATTGCTAGATAAATATAAAGTTTCAGATGAGGAAGCAAAAAAGAAAGTAGAAGAAGCAAAAGATAAAATGGGTGAAAACTTTAAATCGACTTTAGAACAACTTGGGTTGAAAAATGAAGATGAATTAAAAGAAAAAATGAAGCCAGAAATTGCATTTGAGAAAGCAATTAAAGCAACAGTTACAGATAAAGATGTGAAAGATAACTATAAACCAGAAATGAAAGTAAGTCACATTTTAGTGAAAGATGAAAAAACGGCTAAAGAAATAAAGGAGAAAGTAAATAATGGTGAAGATTTTGCTGCCTTAGCAAAACAGTATTCAGAAGATACTGGTTCAAAGGAACAGGGCGGGGAAATATCTGGTTTTGCCCCTGGACAAACAGTGAAAGAATTTGAGGAAGCTGCGTATAAATTAGATGCAGGCCAAGTAAGTGAGCCGGTTAAAACAACTTACGGTTACCATATTATTAAAGTGACGGATAAAAAAGAATTGAAGCCATTTGATGAAGTAAAGGATAAAATTCGTAAAGATATAGAACAACAAAGACTACAAGATACGACAGGTAAATGGAAACAACAAGTAGTCAATGATTTATTGAAAGATGCTGATATTAAAGTGAATAATAAAGAATTTAAAGATACATTTAAATTTCTAGAAAAGAAATAATGACTGTAATCATAATTAGAAAAGGGAACTCATATAGAGTTCCCTTTTTCTAATTAGTGTGTGAGTTATAAATAGATAGTAAGACAATACAATATTACATTTAAATATTAAGAATTACAATGGAAAATTATGGATTATAATTATTTCAACGAAAGTGGATATTCTACGGTTTTCATTATGCAAGTTTATTACATATATTTACTCTTTAATAATGGATATCGAACATAATTTAAAAAATAATACATATAATGTTTTTGAATAAATATTTAACATGGATAATTAGTAAAAAGCTGAGCATTCGATTGGAAAGGATGTTCTTTTTCATATGAAAATTTTAGGATAAAGAATGAATCGTTTTAAACGCGTCATTTACCACATCAATAAATTAAGGTGGTGGAGAATATATGAAAGTAATCTTTCAAGGAGAGGGCGGCGCGAAAATTTTTGAGTCATATGATGAAAATGTAAGTGATTTATTAGCTATATTAAAAGAAACGAAAGGGATTAAAATCGGGATGGTTGAGTATAAAGTGTTAAAGTACGAACTTAATTATTTTCGTCATCCGAAAAAAGCGGATACAGAGAGAGAGTTACATATAATAGTACAACCTAAGTATATGTAATAAAATATAATAATAAAAATCATTGATTCAGTTTTGTAAAGTTCCATAGAGTATGTAAGAAAAGAGAGTGTTGTAAATGCTCTCTTTTCTTATGCTTTGTGAGTTCGTTCATCATAGTATATGTTTTCAGTTATAGATGGTTAATAAACGATAAAAATTTAAAACTTTTTCGTTTAGGCAGGGATTTTATATTTAAGTAAATAAATATACTATGAAGTATTTTTTATACGAATACTGGAGGAGTATAAAATGAGTTTAGCAAGTTACATAGGCTGTAATGTAGAAATTCCGTTAACGGATCCGGATTCTAATAATCTAATTGTTTTTGGACCGTGTTTTTCAGATGAAAGTATGCTTGAAATTGTACAAGATTATCAATTCCAAACAAATTACACATATGAGGTTTCAACTAGTTGGGGAATTGAACTTGTCGAGTGGCAAAATGTAAAGGAAAAAAAGAAGCGAAAGAAAAACTTTTAACTTTATGGAAGGTTATTTGGAAGATAGAGACTATTTTGAATTATTTAGTTGTTGGGTTGGTGATGAAGATAAGGAACGAGTAGGGGAATTGAACTTAAAAATAAATCATTTTAATATAGATGAATTATGTATTCCAGAAAGAACATTAGTTAGGATAGAAAAATAAGCTTTGAAATATTTTTTAGAAAAAGGCGATTTCACTTTGGGTGAAGTCGCCTTTTAGTTGTTATATGCATGTTATATAAGAAATGGGAAGTTTATTTGATAAAGGAAAAAAGTATGGAGATAAATAAAATTATGTTTTTTGTTAAGAAATAATAAGTATGGCTCTTCTCAAAAGAACGTAAGTTCGTGTATAATAGGAACGAATGTTCTTTTAAGAAGTAACCTAATTATAGTTTAGAAGTAAATTCGAGTTTAGTAAGTATTAAAAATAACTAAGTGATAGTATGGCTAAATAAATGTATAAATGATTAAGGAGATAAAAAATGAACGATGTAAAGATACAAAAAGAAGAAAGAGAGTGGGTTCCGTTTACAGTAATGTCCGAACAACTTTTAAATATGAGAAAGATTATTGGAGAGAAATTAAAAGTACAAAAACCGCTTTTAACAAATGAAGCAAAAGAGAGAATTTCTGATAAATTATTAACGTCATTACTGTCTGAGAAAGAAATATTGGTAACATATTTTGAAGAGGGTTACATACTAACAAGCTACATGACTGTTGTACATATCAATCCGGTAAAACAAATTGTAATTTGTACAGACGCCTTTTATAAAACTTACGTATTTAACGCTATGGATATTATTGAAATAACGTAAAAGAAGCTGAGTATTAAATGGCAGCTTCTTTTATTTCTGATTTATGAGACAAATAATACAAGAAAAAGCAGCTAGCTTCGTGCTAGCTGCTGAGCCCCAGGGAAAGGGAGAAAAAGATAGGGTACTCCAAAATCGACAAGAGCTGTCAAACAGCCTGATTATAGTATAGACAAATTAAAATTTTCTATACAGAAAGTTGAACATAAGATTAGGCTGTACCCACTTGGTTTTGATCTGCAAGGTCAGAATCAAATGTATTGGTCGCGCTAACACCGCTAAAAGTATTAACAACAAAACCAACGTTTGATGCGCCGGAACCATTATAAGCTTTCGTATTTTCTTTCGGAGAAACGTTGTAGAAATCACCTAAGTTAAATGATCCATTACTATTTTGTACAACTAAATTTCCTACAACTGATGGCATAATTTTCACCTGCTTTATAATAAGTTGTTAACATTATTATATGGAGTTATAGTCCAGATGGTTCATACAATAAAAATTGTGGAATAGTAAAACGTTTGGAGCATGGATTTCAATAAAAGTGTGTTAAAATTAATATAATAAAGTTGAGTAATTTTTTAAAAAAATTTGTATAATTGATATATATGAAAATAAAGGAGGCAAAATGTAATGAAAGATATTATGAAAAAAGTTGATTTAACAGATGCCAAATCAAGTAATCTTGTTGCATTAATTTATAGTAATGAAGTTATATTAGTTGAAGACGCATTTTGTCCAAATGAAATAAAATTAAAGTTTAATGAAATTGCAATTTTATCTGCAATTAAAACAGCCCATATTGCGAAAGTGTCTATTAGGAAAGAACTTGAAGCGCTTTTTCATGATACGGGTGTTATATTAGTGAAACAAAATGTTGATTATGGTAGTAGCCAATCTATTACCATGCATTTTGAGCAATTTAAAAAATTGCAAGATGAGATTGAACATTTAAATAAAAGTATATAATAAAGCAGCTAAATAAAGGTTCTATCATAAAGGTGGAATGTGTTGTGTTGAAAAAGTGGTTTAAAAATTATTTGGGTGAATCGCATTGTAAACATAAATATATTTTTATTAAGATGCAGGATAATGAGGATTTTAAAAAAGGTACATTAGGTGTAGTTTATATTTACCGGTGTGAGAAATGTGGAAAAGAGAAGTTTAAATGTAAAAACAATAATGAAATAAACAATGAATTTTTAGATATATAGCAAAAAGTAACCATGATGGTTACTTTTTTTACTTATATATGCAATATCAAAACCATTACTAAAGTATGAGTTGAGTTGATACTATAGTAAATCGCTGAATAAAAATGAAGAGAGTAAGATATAGGGAAGGAGGATGAGAGAAATGAAGCGAAAAGAAATTAGTAAATCTGTAATTATTACAGGTGTGACACAAGGGTTAGGACGTGCAATGGTTGAGCGATTTCATGAATTAGGGTGGAACATATATGGTTGTGGACGTTCAAAAGATAAAATTGAAGAACTAAAAAAACAGTACAGTAAAATACATGATTTCCAAGTAATTGATGTTTCAGATTCTCAGCAAGTTAATAACTGGGCAAATTATATATTTAATAGACATACGGCTCCCGATCTGATAATAAATAATGCATCGATTGTAAATCAAAATGCACAACTTTGGAAAATTACGGCTCAAGAATTCGAAAATGTAATGAATGTAAACGTGAATGGTGTAGTAAATGTAATAAGAGCGTTTGTTCCCGCAATGGTAGCTAGGAAAGAAGGAATTATCATTAATATGAGTTCTAGTTGGGGGAGAGAAGGTGAAGCTGAGCTTGCGCCATATTGTGCCTCGAAATTTGCAATTGAAGGTATCACTAAATCTATGGCCCTGGAATTACCCCATGGCATGGCTGTAGTTGCTTTAGATCCTGGAGGGAGTATTAGTACTCCAATGCTGAAGTCATGTGCGCCACAATATATAAATGAATCGCCTACACCTGAAACTTGGTCACATAAAGCGATTGAATATATATTGAATATAACAATAGATAAAAATGGAGATTCATTGACATGCCCAGCATGCGTATAAAAGCACCTTTAAGGTGCTTTTTATATTAGTAGCACATTATATCATTCACAAAATTACATCTGAAAAATAAAATAAAAGATTAAGGGTGAGATTTGTTTGTTTTGAAAGCTTTAGAAAATATTTGAATAGGTGATAAAAATGAATCCAAGCAGTTTAAAAGTGACAGGGGCATGGTTTCAAGTAGGGGGGAATCTTACAGCTGCTATTGGAACGACAAGAGGATTTATTGGAGAAGAGAAAGTTGAATCGGAACTTGTTATTGTAGGAAGCTCATTACAAGCCCTCGGGTATATATTACAAATCATTGCGAGCAATTATGATGATGGGGAAGAAAAAAGAGAGAATCAAAGTAAATTACTTGATCAAATAGGAATTGAGTTATTAGCATTAGGAAATATATCAAATGTAATAGGAATATATTTTAATATAAATGAACAATTGAAAGAAAATGATTATCTTATCATTACAGGGAACAGTTTACAATCGATTGGTGCTTTTTTAGGAGTAGAAGCAGCTTTGGTGGATATAAATGTATTACAGAAAATTATTATACTGGGTAACTCCATGCAAAGTTTAGGAGCTGGATTACAAGCGTATCAAGGTGTTTTAAATGTATTGAAAGATGAGAAAGAAAATAAAGATAGTATTTTTGATAAGAAGGATGAGAGAATCATTGCACTCATTGGTATTTGGATACAAGCGATAGGAACGTTAATTTCCGCAATTGGAATAACTGCAATAGAGGAAGAAAATAGGCTAGAAAACAATGAAAAGTCTGAAATACTTATATAAATAGAAGGAGATACATTGATTTTAGAGGCAGGTTAAGATTAAAATGGTAGTAGGTTTTTTTGCGTATATTTTGAAAAGTGATATATAAAATACAAAATAAGGAGTTTTCAAGGGATGATGTATTTATTAGCAATTTTTCTTCCACCTGTTGCTGTATTATTTTGTGGAAAACCAATTCAGGCAATCATAAATTTCATATTAACATTAATATTTTGGGTTCCAGGAGTTATACACGCAATTCTTGTAGTGCATGATAAAAAAGCTGATCGGCGTTTGAAAAAACAAATTCAAGCATATGATGAAATTAATAAGAGAAATCGAAGATAATTCATCTGCCAAATGTTTTTAAAAGAAAGGAGGATTAACCTCCTTTCTTTTTTAGTGGGTGTTAAGTTTAAATTTTTGTGTGGCGGAAAGAATTTTTAATGTAAGTATTATGATAATAACTTTTAGATTGTGCATGTAATAGGCCAGTATAAATGCTTTCTGGTACATTAAAGAAATCATACATACCATGCTTTAATTGGATTCGCAAAATCATAGAAAAAGGATTATAACCAACAGCAACTATATTTTTTGAGGTAACCGGAGATAGCTTCATTATTATGCAACTCCTTATTTTTCATTTTTAATAATTCTTTGTAGGTAACGGTATTGTGGTGTTGAAATCTTTATAATTAAAGAGGTATTATACCTATATTCAATATATTTAATATTGGTTATACGTAATTATAAGTAAGTTCACACGAAGTTCATATCGATATGCTATTTTTATTTCACCTTTGATTTATTAATAAGAAAATATTGACCATTTGAAAAAAAGGTATATTATTTATACGAGGTAATAAAAATTCACTTCTTTCATTATTATGCTAAAAGGGGCAGCATTATTAGAAAATTAGAAGTGAAAATAGTATGTATAAGAGCCATTCTAAAATTTGTAATCTGTGAATTGGGAAAATATTGAATGCTCCAGGTCAGTACACTTTCTTGCCTAAACGTATTTACGAAAGTGACCTCAATATTTTAAATTAAATCAACGGGAGAATTGAAAGGCAGGAGAAAGTAACATGTCAGAAAATTATCGTTCTCGCGAGGAGCGACGACAAGTTAAAAAGAAAAAACAACCAGCTTCTAAAACACAAAAACCAAAAGGTAAAACATCATTTTTCCGCAAGTTTTTAATTACTTGTTTATTACTTGGTATTGTAGGTTTAGTGGCGGGGGTTGCTACCTTTTTCGTAATGATTAAGGACGCACCAAAACTGGAAAAAGCAAAACTTGTTAATCCGTTATCCTCAAAAATTTATGATAAAAACGGGGATTTGGTATATGAATATGGAAAAGAAAAAAGGACGAATGTTACGTATGATCAAATACCTAAATTAGTAGAAAATGCATTTTTAGCGACAGAAGATTCACGTTTTTATGAGCATAGCGGAGTAGACTTTAAAGGTACTGCCCGTGCTGTTTTAGTGAGTCTTAAAGGAGATTATGGCTCTCAAGGTGGAAGTACGATAACGCAGCAAGTTATTAAAAACTACTTCTTATCTATGGATAAAACACCAAAGCGTAAGGCGCAAGAAATATATTTAGCTTATAAGCTAGAACAACAGTATTCAAAACATGAAATATTAGAGATGTACTTAAATAAAATTAACTTAGGTAATCGTTCATATGGTATCGCAACAGCAGCACAAAACTACTATGGTAAAGAATTGAAGGACTTAACATTACCAGAAGTTGCGATGCTTGCAGGTTTACCGAAAGCACCGAATAACTATGATCCAACGAAAAAAGAAAATGTTCAAAAAGCAACAGAAAGAAGAAATGTTGTTCTAAGTTTAATGAACCGACATGGATATATAACAAAACAGGAAATGGAAGAAGCATCAAAAGTTGACGTAGAAAAGGGGCTTAAGCCTGCAGCTCAACTACAAACAATGCCATACCCTGCATTTATGGATGCAGTTGTGAAAGAAGTAGAAAAAGAATTGCCAGATGCTAATATTGGTTCTGACGGTTTAGAAATTTATACAACGTTAGATCCGAAAGCACAGAAACTTGCTGATAATATTTTAAATAATAATATCATTGATTATCCAAACGATAAATTCCAAGGTGCATTCACATTTATGGATACGAAAACAGGAGAAGTTCGTGCTATAGGTAGTGGCCGTGGAGAAAATAAAGCTGTATTTAAAGGGCATAATATGGCAATTGAATTAGATCGTGCAGCTGGTTCAACGATGAAGCCAATTTTCGACTATGCTCCTGCAATTGAATATTTAAAATGGGCTACGTATCATCAAATCGATGACTCTCCATTTAAGTATTCAACGGGTCAAGAAGTTCGAAATGCAGATAGAAGTCATATGGGTCCAATTACGATGCGTGAAGCATTAAAAATGTCGCGTAATATTCCTGCAATTAAAACTGCAAAAGAAGTAGGGATTAGTAAATCAAAAGAATTCTCTGAGAAACTAGGTATTACATTTAATACAGCACCGACAGAATCGACAGCGATTGGTACAAATGAAGTATCGCCAACTGAAATAGCGGGTGCTTATGCGGCATTTGGTAATGAAGGTAAATATACGAAACCGCATTTTGTTAAGAAAGTCGTTTATCCAGACGGTAAGTCACAAAGTTTTGGACAAAAACCAAAACAAGTTATGACAGATTCTACCGCATACATGATTACTGATATGCTTCGTTCTGTAGTTACATCGGGTACTGGTACATCGGCAAATGTAGGCTCTTTAGATGTAGCTGGTAAAACGGGTACGACAAACTATTCATCAAAGCAATTAGCTCAATATAAAATTCCAGAAAGTGCAACTCGTGATAGTTGGTTTGCTGGATATACACCGCAATATACGATGGCAGTATGGACTGGGTATATGAAAGATGGTAAAAACGAGTATATTAGTAGTAAAAATACGAAAATTGCACAGTTAATCTTTAAAGAAATGATGAGCGAAATGGCTACAGATAAATCACGCTTTAAAATGCCAAGTAGCGTTATTCAAGAAGGTAGTGAGCTACGTATAAAAGGTGAAAAACGTGATTCATCGCCAAATACTAGCGTACCGGATACAACGGAGCAACCAAAACAAGATCAACAGCAAAAAACTGAAGAAGAGAAAAAGCAAGAAGAATTAAAGAAACAAGAAGAACTGAAAAAACAAGAAGAACAAAAGAAACAAGAGGAACTTAAGAAGCAAGAAGAACAAAAGAAACTAGAAGAGCAAAAGAAACAAGAAGAACAAAATAATGGAAATGGCCAAGGAACGACACCTCCAGCAAATAACGGAGGAGGTCAAGGAAATACGACACCTCCAGCAAATAATGGAGGAGGTCAAGGAAATACGACACCTCCAGCAAATAACGGAGGAGGTCAAGGAAATACGACACCTCCGGCAAATAATGGAGGAGGTCAAGGAAATACAACTCCACCAGCGACCACACCACCAGAGACTGGCGGTAATGCAGGAGAGACCCCTGCTAATAACGGGCAATAAGAAAAATTTATAAAAAATATTAAAAAGCACTTAAGATTTGTGAAAATTACAATCTTAAGTGCTTTTTTCGTTTAAATGTAGTAGCTATGAAATGATGTGTTTTAAATGTTAAACGTACCATAAAAATTTTGAAAATAAATTGATGGGAAATGATAAAAGACTTGAGCCTGAGGTAGTGGAGCATGGCTAGGATGATAAAAGGTAGTGCTACTTGGATGGGCACCATGATGCCAAAATGAAGGGGTAGCTTGACCTGGTGATTGGTATTGTTGCCAAATTGCTGGAAGTTCAATGCCGACATCGGAACTTGCTGTATGAACGGCGGGGGCATGTATTTCGGGTATCGAAGGAACCGCGACAGTTACTCTTGATGATAATACCCACATAAAATAATCACTCCTAAGTTGTGATAATAAATTAGTATATTCTTTTCACACGTATAAAGGTACATATATAGGACTTTCGTTTAAAATATGCGTACAAAGTCTTAAGACTAATGTAAGCTGATGGTGGACTATTTAATATGAAAAGATACGTCTATTTGCGGAGGGAAAAGAGATAAAAAAAATATACAATGAGGGTGTTAATCGTAATATTTTACGAGTGTATGGAGGTATTTTTATGGAACGATTATGGACGAAATCATTTATTCAAATGACTTTCGCAATGTTATTTTTATTTACAGGATTTTATTTACTTGTTCCAACGCTCCCGCTCTTTATTAAAGAGATAGGTGGCAATGAATCGCAAGTTGGACTTATGATGGGGATGTTTACAATAGCTGCTGTTGTAATACGACCGATTATTGGAGGAATGTTAGATCAATATGGTAGAAGATCCTTTATTATTTTCGGACTCATCTTTTTTGGCTTAACGATGTACTCCTATAATATAGCATCGACTATTGTCCTTTTAGCTGTTTTACGTGTTATTCACGGAGTAACATGGGCTGTTTCTACAACAGCTGTTGGAACAGCAATAACGGATATTATTCCAGATTCACGCCGCGGTGAAGGTATGGGTTGGTATGGGATGGCGATGACAATTGCAATGGCGATTGGACCTATGATTGGATTATGGGTTGTGCAAAATTATTCATTTGATGGTCTATTTTTATTAGCGACGTTGTTATCTTTTATGGCAGTTGTATTATCATTAATAACGAAGATCCCATTTACGCCACAAAAAGAAAAAGGGAAAATTCAGCTATTTGAGAAATCCGTATTAACAATCACGATTGTAGTATTCTTTTTATCGTTTGCATATGGAGGAATAACAACCTTTTTACCGTTATTTGCATCATCAATTCATGTAAACCCGGGAACTTTCTTTCTTGTATATGCAATTGCATTAACAATTGTAAGACCAATTTCAGGGAAACTATTAGATAAGTATGGAGAAGTATTCATCATACTTCCAGCATTATGTATTACTATTTTAGCTATAGTTGTTTTAACTATCTCAAATGGTTTGATAGGTGTAATTATCGCAGCAACATTATACGGTATTGGATTTGGTTCAGCGCAGCCAGCTTTGCAAGCGGCAATGCTTACAATTGTCGATCCGAGTAAAAGAGGAGTTGCAAATGCTTCATTTTTTACAGCGTTTGATTTAGGAATCGGGTTAGGTGCTATTTTACTTGGAGTTGTTTCACAAATGTTTGGTTATCGTATTTTATTTTCAGGGAGTGCAATTTCAGCATTGATAGCCTTAATTATTTTCGTCTTCTTTGTAAAACAACGATTAGGAAAAAAAGAGTTTGCGTAAACTGGAGGAATAAAGATGAGAATTTTAATTGATCGTAAAGCTCTGCAATGGTTCCAGGAAGAATTACGTATAAAGCACGGTGAATCTGTACGTTTTACTGTAAGGTACGGAGGGGATAGTTCAATTCAGCCCGGATATTCTTTAGGGGTTGTTGCTGAGAAACCTGATGGCGAAATAGTGTCAGTTGAGAAGGAAGGTATTATATTTTTTGTAGATTCTGATGATCTTTGGTATTTTCAAAACTATGATTTATTTGTAAGTTATCATGAGGAAATGGAAGAAATTCAATTTAATTATGTAAAATAATAACTTTATTAAAAATGAATAAGTTTTATATAAAAATTATATTTAAGAGATAGTGAAATAAATATCATATAGTAACGAGCTGTATTTATGTACAGCTCGTTTTTTCTATTTCTCAAATAAAATTAGAATAATTGTATATTTGGCGGTGTTATATGAAAAATCTTTATATTTTGTTTTTGAAAATACGCAAAGAAGTCTATCCTTTCTTTATAAAATATAAGAATTATTTTCAAAAAATTGTATTGTTACAGTAAGAAAAGTGTAGGAAACTTATCATTATAAAATAAATTGAAATCTTCTAAAAACTCTGATACATTGAAATAGAAATGTAGTTTCACAATATTGTAAAGGCTTACAGTTATGTGCACGAAGATCTATTAGGATTGGAGGAAATAATGATGAAAGCTGAAGAGAAATTTTCCCCGGGATTAGATGGTATAGTGGCAGCGGAGACGAAAATCTCGTTTCTTGACACAATAAAAGGTGAAATTGTAATTCAAGGGTATGACTTAATCGAACTCTCAAAAACAAAAGAGTATTTAGACATTGTGCACCTTTTATTGGAGGAACATCTACCGAATGAAGATGAAAAAGCAACACTTGAAAAGAAATTAAAAGAAGAATATGCAGTACCAGAAGGTGTATTCAACGTACTAAAGGCATTGCCTAAAGAGACGCATCCCATGGATGGATTACGTACAGGTGTGTCAGCGTTAGCTGGTTACGATAATGATATCGAAAACCGCTCGTTAGAAGTGAATAAAAGCCGAGGGTACAAGCTGTTAAGTAAAGTGCCAAACATTGTAGCAAATAGCTATCATATTTTAAATAATGAGGAGCCAATTGAACCTCTTAAAGAATTATCTTATAGTGCGAATTTCTTCTATATGTTAACTGGTAAAAAACCAACTGAACTTGAGGAAAAGATCTTTGATCGTTCCCTTGTTTTATATAGTGAGCATGAAATGCCAAACTCTACATTTACAGCTCGCGTTATTGCATCAACACAATCAGATTTATACGGCGCTCTAACAGGTGCAGTTGCATCTTTAAAAGGAAGTTTACATGGCGGTGCAAATGAAGCGGTTATGTACATGCTTTTAGAAGCTGGTAATGTTGAGAAATTTGAAGAGTTATTACAGAAGAAACTATATAACAAAGAAAAAATTATGGGCTTTGGACACCGTGTTTATATGAAGAAGATGGATCCAAGAGCACTTATGATGAAGGAAGCTTTAAAACAGTTATGTGATGTAAAAGGTGATTATACACTATATGAAATGTGTGAAGCTGGAGAAAAGATTATGGAAAAAGAAAAAGGAATTTATCCAAATCTTGATTATTATGCAGCTCCAGTATATTGGATGCTAGGTATTCCAATTCAACTGTACACACCAATCTTCTTTAGCTCTAGAACAGTGGGGTTATGTGCGCACGTTATTGAGCAACATGCAAATAATCGTTTGTTCCGTCCACGTGTAAATTATATTGGCGAGCGACATGTACTTAGTAAATAAGAACAACTGGGGAGTTGTTAGCGCCGCCCGCCAGATGGGTGTTTGACCGACACCCATCATTAATAATAACGAATTTTCGACAGAAAGGGAAGAATAGCATGATTAAAACAAATGAAATTAAGCAAAAAGATGCATTATTAGAAGAGATTACCGATTATGTATTAAATAAAGAGGTTACTAGTGCAGAAGCATTCAGTACAGCTCGTTACGTATTACTTGATACACTTGGATGTGGAATTTTAGCACTGCAATATCCAGAATGTACGAAATTACTAGGACCAGTTGTACCAGGAACAATCGTGCCAAATGGTACACGTGTACCAGGTACGTCTTATGTACTAGATCCAGTAAAAGGCGCATTTAATATCGGATGTATGATCCGTTGGTTAGACTATAACGATACTTGGCTTGCAGCAGAGTGGGGACATCCATCTGATAACCTAGGCGGAATTTTAGCAGTTGCAGATTATATTAGCCGTGTTCGTATTTCAGAAGGAAAAGAAGCTTTAAAAGTACGTGAAGTATTAGAAATGATGATTAAAGCACATGAAATTCAAGGCGTGCTTGCTTTAGAAAACAGCTTAAACAGAGTTGGTCTTGACCATGTATTATATGTAAAAGTAGCAACAACTGCAGTAGTTGCGAAAATGCTTGGCGGAACACGTGAAGAAATCTTTAATGCATTATCACATGCGTGGATTGATAACTCTAGTCTTCGTACATATCGTCATGCTCCAAATACGGGCTCACGTAAATCATGGGCTGCAGGTGACGCAACGAGCCGCGGTGTTCATCTTGCAATGACTGCTCTAAAAGGTGAAATGGGTTATCCAACAGCATTATCTGCGCCAGGATGGGGATTCCAAGATGTATTATTCAATAAACAAGAATTAAAATTAGCAAGACCACTAGAGTCATATGTAATGGAAAATGTATTATTTAAAGTGTCATATCCAGCAGAATTCCATGCACAAACGGCTGCAGAATGTGCAGTGAAGTTGCATCCGGAAATTAAAGAGAGATTAGATGAAATTGACCGTATTACAATTACAACTCATGAATCAGCAATTCGTATTATTGATAAAGAAGGTCCATTAAATAACCCAGCTGATCGTGATCATTGCTTACAATACATTACGGCAATTGGTTTATTAAAAGGAGATATCGTTGCAGACGATTATGAAGATGCAGTAGCAAACGATCCATGTGTAGATGAATTACGTAATAAGATGGTTGTTGTTGAAAACAAACAGTACAGTTTAGATTACCTTGACCCGAACAAGCGCTCAATCGCCAACGCTGTTCAAGTTCACTTTAAAGATGGCACAGTAACAGAAAATGTGGAATGTGAATATCCACTTGGTCACCGCTTCCGTAGAGACGAAGCAATTCCAAAAGTTGTTCAAAAATTCACTGCAAATATGGCAGGTCATTATTCTAGTAAGCAACAAGAACAAATTCATGAAGTTTGTTTAAATGAAGAAAAACTAGAAAATATGAATGTAAACGAATTTGTAGATCTATTCTTAATTTAATAATAGGGGGAATTTAGAATGGCTTGGGTTGTGAAAAAGCAGTCAACACAAGAGGAGCTTGCGAATCGATTCCGAGCTTTAGTAGAAGCAAATGAAATTTTGCAAATTCCAGGTGCTCATGACGCAATGGCGGCTTTAGTTGCAAAAAATACAGGTTTTTCAGCTCTTTATTTATCAGGAGCTGCTTATACTGCAAGTAAAGGCTTACCAGATTTAGGTATCGTGACGTCTACTGAAGTGGCTGAGAGAGCAAGAGATTTAGTAAGAGCTACAGACTTACCTGTTCTTGTTGACATTGATACAGGATTTGGTGGTGTACTAAATGTGGCGAGAACAGCTGTAGAAATGGTGGAAGCGAAAGTAGCAGCTGTCCAAATTGAAGATCAGCAATTACCAAAAAAATGTGGACATTTAAATGGTAAGAAACTTGTTACTACAGAAGAATTGGTTCAAAAAATTAAAGCGATTAAAGAAGTTGCACCGAGCTTATACATTGTAGCACGTACTGATGCTCGCGGCGTTGAAGGATTAGATGAAGCAATTGAAAGAGCAAATGCATATGTAAAAGCAGGTGCAGATGCAATTTTCCCTGAAGCGCTTCAATCAGAGGAAGAATTCCGTCTATTTAATAGTAAGGTAAATGCACCTTTGCTTGCGAATATGACTGAATTTGGAAAAACTCCATATTATAGTGCAGAGGAATTTGCGAATATGGGCTTCCAAATGGTTATTTATCCTGTAACTTCACTTCGCGTTGCAGCGAAAGCGTATGAAAATGTGTTTACTTTAATTAAAGAAACAGGCTCTCAAAAAGATGCACTTTCTAATATGCAAACGAGAAGTGAATTATACGAAACAATTTCATATCATGACTTTGAAGAGTTAGATACTGGTATTGCAAAAACAGTATTATCAGAAGATCAATAGATAAAGCAGCGAAGGCGATGAAAATACATCTTTGGCAAAATAAAATGCTTGATGTGAAAAATCATCGCCTTCTATTTTCAAAAAAGATATTCCACTCATCGTAGACGAGCATAAGCAAAAAGCTATGAAAGCCGAATGATAGGGGGATACATATGGAGAAAACGAAGTTACCATGGGATGAATTTTTTTCACTTAATAAAGATATAAATCATACTTACTTTACACCAGAAGATTTTTCAGGTGATGAAGATTTAATCGCAAAAACGACAGAACAATTCGTTAAACAAGAAATTGTTCCACAAATGGAGAATATTGAACAACATAACTATAAAGTTTCTCGTCAATTATTTGAGAAAGCTGGGGAACTTGGATTATTAGGCATTGAGGTACCAGAAGATTATGGCGGGTTCGAGTTAGGAAAGGCTGTCTCAGGTCTTGTAGCAGAGAAAATGGGTTACGCTGGTGCGTTTAGCGTTTCTTTTAATATACACGCTGGTGTCGGTACATTGCCTTACATATATTATGGAACGAAAGAGCAAAAAGAAAAATATTTACCGAAAATCGCATCGGGAGAATGGATTGGGGCTTATGCTTTAACGGAGCCAAATGCTGGTTCGGATGCATTAAGCGCAAAAACAAGCGCCGTATTGAATGAAGAGGGAAAAGCTTGGAAGTTAAATGGTGAGAAGCAATGGATTACAAATGCTCATATGGCAGATGTATACGTTGTTTTTGCGAAGACAAATAAAGGAATGACAGCGTTTATTGTCGAAAGAACATGTGAAGGTGTATCTATTGGATTAGAAGAAAAGAAAATGGGGATTAAAGGTTCTTCAACAGCGACTCTTATTTTAGAAGATGTTGTCATCCCTGCTGAAAATGTTTTAGGGGAAGTTGGGAAAGGGCATCACGTAGCCCTTAATATTCTTAACTTTGCTAGACTTAAACTTGCTTTTGGAAATATTGGAACAGCAAAACAAGCAATTGGTTTGTCGGTTCAATATGGAAAAGAGCGAAAACAGTTCCAAACGGAATTAGTAGACTTTACGATGATTCAAGAGAAAATTGCAAATATGATCATTGCTACATATGGAGCAGAAAGTGCAGCTTATCGTACAGCAGGTGTAATCGATGAAGCAATTCATGAGAGCGATGAAGATCTTATGAAGAAAATGTCCCAATTTGCAATTGAATGTGCACTGAATAAAGTAAATGCTTCTGAAACACTTGCTTATATCGTAGATGAAGCTGTACAAATTCATGGTGGTTACGGTTATATGCAAGAGTATGAGGTAGAACGATTATATCGTGATGCAAGGATTAGTCGTATTTTTGAAGGAACGAACGAAATTAATAGATTAACAGTTGCTAAAATGTTAATGAAGCAAATCGAACAATTAGAAGACACTGAAGTAGAAAGTGATGTAGCAAATGTAGAAAGAAACCATCGTTACATTTTATTAGCGAAAAAATTGTTGAAACAATCTTTGAAAACGCTCTCTAAAACTCCAGGTCTAAAAATTGACCAAGAACAAGAATATTCACGTGTAATATCAAATATGTTGACGGACGTGTACATCATGGAATCAGCGTTTTTACGTACGAGAAAAGCAGTACGTAAAAATGGAGAGGAAAAAGAACGTACGAAGCAACTCATAACGGATGTTATTTGTGAAGAAGGATACCGTAAAGTAGAAGAAGCGGCGATTTCTGTACTTTCAGCAGCTGTCACAGAAGAACAAGATAGAAATGTGATTTTAGCTGAAATCCGTCAATTATTAGTACCTTTATACACGAACGTATTTACGAAGAAGAGAGAAATTGCGAAAGCTATTATAAATCGTGGGAAATATATTGTGTAAATAGGAGGAAAGCGATATGAAAAAGATTGGTTTTATCGGTTTAGGTAACATGGGTCTTCCAATGTCAAAAAATCTAGTTAAATCAGGTTACACAGTATATGGCGTGGACTTAAATAAAGAGGCGGAAGCGTCCTTTGAAAAAGAAGGCGGAATTATCGGTCTATCAATCTCAAAACTAGCAGAAACATGTGATGTAGTTTTTACAAGTTTACCTTCACCTCGCGCTGTTGAAGCGGTATATTTTGGAGCAGAAGGATTATTTGAAAATGGTCACTCGAATATAGTTTTCATTGATACAAGTACGGTATCGCCGCAGTTAAACAAACAATTAGAGGAAGCTGCAAAGGAAAAGAAAGTAGACTTTTTAGCAGCACCTGTGAGCGGTGGTGTAATCGGAGCCGAAAACCGAACATTAACGTTTATGGTTGGTGGATCAAAAGAGGTATATGAGAAAACGGAATCTATCATGGGCGTACTAGGCGCGAACATTTTCCACGTTAGTGAGCAGATTGATAGTGGTACAACTGTTAAGTTAATTAATAACTTATTAATTGGTTTTTATACAGCTGGTGTGAGTGAAGCTTTAACATTAGCGAAAAAGAACAATATGGATTTAGATAAAATGTTTGATATTTTAAATGTAAGTTACGGTCAAAGTAGAATTTATGAACGTAATTATAAAAGTTTTATAGCACCTGAAAACTACGAGCCAGGATTTACTGTGAACTTATTGAAGAAAGATTTAGGATTTGCAGTTGACTTAGCTAAGGAAAGCGAACTCCATTTACCGGTAAGCGAAATGTTATTAAACGTATATGACGAAGCGAGTCAAGCTGGATATGGTGAAAACGATATGGCTGCTTTATATAAGAAAGTTAGCGAGCAATTAATTTCTAATCAAAAATAAATTATACAAAGGAGAGAATACAATGATTACAACTGAAATTAAACGAGTAAAAAATCACATTAACGGTGAGTGGGTTGAATCGACAGGTACGGAAGTAGAAGCAGTTCCAAATCCAGCGACTGGAAAAATTATCGCTTACGTTCCACTATCTCCAAAAGAAGATGTTGAAAAAGCTGTTGAAGCGGCAAAAGCAGCATTCGAAACATGGTCTAAAGTACCAGTTCCAAATCGTTCAAGAAATTTATATAAATATTTACAGCTATTACAAGAAAACAAAGATGAGCTTGCAAAAATCATTACGCTAGAAAATGGTAAGACGCTAACGGATGCAACAGGTGAAGTACAGCGTGGTATTGAAGCGGTAGAACTTGCAACATCTACGCCAAATTTAATGATGGGTCAAGCACTTCCGAATATCGCTAGCGGAATTGATGGATCGATTTGGCGCTACCCAATTGGAGTTGTTGCTGGTATTACGCCGTTTAACTTCCCGATGATGATTCCGTTATGGATGTTCCCACTTGCAATTGCTTGCGGTAATACATTCGTATTAAAAACATCTGAAAGAACGCCACTTTTAGCGGAGCGACTTGTAGAATTATTCTATGAAGCAGGTTTCCCAAAAGGCGTATTAAATTTAGTACAAGGCGGAAAAGATGTTGTAAATAGCATTTTAGAAAATAAAGATATTCAGGCTGTTTCGTTCGTTGGCTCTGAGCCGGTAGCCCGTTACGTATATGAAACAGGTACGAAACACGGAAAACGTGTACAAGCGTTAGCAGGTGCGAAAAACCATGCGATTGTAATGCCAGATTGCAATCTTGAGAAAACAGTACAAGGTGTAATTGGATCTGCATTTGCAAGTAGTGGAGAGCGCTGCATGGCATGCTCAGTAGTAGCAGTAGTGGATGAAATTGCTGATGAATTCATTGATGTATTAGTAGCAGAAACGAAAAAATTAAAAGTAGGCGATGGCTTTAACGAAGAGAACTATGTTGGACCATTAATCCGTGAATCTCATAAAGAGCGCGTTTTAGGCTACATTAATAGCGGTGTAGCAGATGGGGCAACTTTATTAGTAGATGGCCGTAAAATTAATGAAGAAGTTGGAGAAGGTTACTTTGTAGGTGCGACAATCTTTGATGGCGTGAATCAAGAAATGAAAATTTGGCAAGATGAGATTTTTGCTCCAGTATTAAGCATTGTACGAGTTAAAGATTTAGAAGAAGGTATTAAACTAACAAATCAATCTAAATTTGCAAATGGTGCAGTTATTTATACGTCAAACGGTAAACATGCACAAACGTTCCGTGATAATATCGATGCTGGTATGATCGGTGTAAACGTAAATGTCCCAGCACCAATGGCATTCTTCGCATTTGCAGGAAATAAAGCGTCATTCTTTGGTGATTTAGGTACAAATGGTACAGATGGCGTTCAATTCTATACACGTAAAAAAGTTGTAACTGAGCGCTGGTTTTAATATAAAATAAACAGCCAAATTAGTTATTAAATGAAAACCACCACTATTAATAGTGGTGGTTTTCATCTTGTTAATTACTTTTTTCAAAAGCAAGTTTAATACCAAAACCAATTAAGACGACTCCCGTTAACCCTTGAATATAACGCTGCGTCTTCGGTTTTTTCATAAAAGCACTAATTTTATCAATTAAAAATATATAAAAAGCGAACCAAATGGCTGTTAAAACGAGGTAAGTAAGGCCCATTACGAGTAGTTGGATAAACGTATTATGATTTGGATTTAAAAATTGCGGTAAAAACGTTAAAAAGAATACTGCAACTTTAGGGTTTAATAAATTCGTAAGAAACCCTTGTCGAAAGCAAGAGGTGTGTTCATCTTCATTATTTAAAGATATATCGTTCGTATCAATGCCTTCTTTATTTCTTACTGCTAAAAGGGCTTTAATACCAATATAAATTAAATATAGAGCCCCAACGTACTTGAAAATAGAAAATAAAAGAGCTGACTTTACAATAAGTGCAGAAAGACCAATTACAGCAGCTAAAGTATGAATTAATAGTGCAATACATGTACCAAACACTGTTTTCACTCCACCGACTTTACCAGCAACCAATGTATTTTTCGTAGCCATTGCTGTATCTGGACCAGGTAAAATGATAAGGCAAATAGACATAATGATGAAAAGAAGATAATTTTCTATCATAGCCGCCCCTCCTTTTTATTTTTAGAATATTTGATTAAAATCAGTGTAGCACAAAAATGGATTTAATAAAATTAAATTTTGTTAAAAATAATTAAATAAAAAAGGCTATATAGTAGCTGTAATTACACTACTATATAGCTTCGATTTTATACCGCTATTTGCGGGTAGTAAAATTTTCACCGCACAAGATTTAGCTGAAGCAAAGAAGTTAGGTAGGGGATGAACGAAACACCCCCTCATGACAATTTCATTTTATGCATTAAGTAAGTTAAAGAAACGATTCACATCTTCTTCTGAAACGTCACTTAACTGTTTATATTTATAATTCGGATTTTGATCTTTATCAACGACAACGGAGCGTACTCCTTCGAAGAAATCTTCATGTCTCATGAAATTTTTAGCAAGTATAAGGTCCGTAGCGAAACATTCTTCAACGGATTTATCTTTTCCATCAATAAACTGTTTTAATGTTACTTTTAGTGAAATAGGGGATTTTGATAACAGTGTTTCTTTCGTTTTTAGAGCAAAGGAACTTTCATCTTTCTCCAATGAATGGATGATTTCTTCAATTGTATCGAAAGCAAAATGTGAATTAATTACTTCTAATGAAGGAGCGAGCTCGCTTTCTAAGTTTGGAGCAGTTGCAAATATACGAATAACTTCTTTTAAATTAGTATGTACATCATCTTCTTTATGCCAATTTACACTTTCAAGTTCAGTAAGAAACTCTGGTAATGAATCAGATGTCATAAAGTAATCAGCAGCATTAATAAATAATACGTCAGAAGCTTTTAAAATAGATGCTGTTAAAGCAACGAATCGTCCTGTATATCCAGGCGTTTTATTTAAGAAATATGCAGCTCCGACGTCTGGGAAGAAGCCGATATTCATCTCTGGCATTGCCCATTTCGTACGCTCAGTTACAATGCGATACTTCGCACCATTTGTAAGACCGACACCACCGCCCATTACAATTCCATCTAAACAAGCAATAATCGGTTTTGTATATTGATAAATATATGTATCAATTTCATACTCTTCTTCAAAAAAACGTTCTGCATGTTGCAATGCCACTTCATTGGAACGTGCTTCATAAAGAGTTTTAATGTCGCCGCCTGCACAAAAACCTTTTGTGCCAGCTCCTTTTAACACGATAAGTGCAATACGCTCATTGTGTTCCCACTCTTTAAGTTTTTGTCCGATAGGCTGTAACATGTCATAAGATAAAGAATTAAGTGCTTTTGGACGGTTTAAAGTAATTGTCGCAACGCCGTTTTCACTAACAGAAAATAAAACGTGTTCAGTCATAATGCATCCTCCCTTACATATCTTCTTATTCTTAATTCTTGATATGTACTGAAATGTCCTTTATAAATTTTGTCAAAAGTTGACGGTAAATATTAATTTGGTCACTGCATATTTTGACGAGTTATCTTTGCAGGATTTCAGAGACTGAGGGGGAATATTACAACATTACTGTAAGTGTAATTATTTGAAGTTATAATGATAAAAGCGCTATTATATAGGTGTGAATTGTTCATTATCAATTCTAAAAGAGTGTTTGAAGAAAAAATAAATCGTACAATTGTAATAAAAAATTTTACACTGAATTAGAAATAGAGAAAGGAGAAATCGGAATGCCAGGACCTTTACTATTGTCGGTTATTATTTTGTCTTTTTTAATGATAGGAATAACGCAGTATTTTCATCATACAGATACGACAGAAGAAGTGAAGGATAAAGTACGTCTCGTATTTCCGATTTTTATAATATCTATTTCATTCTGTATTTTATTAAATAAAGATGGCTACATTGTCGCAGTGTTCTCATTTTTCGTCGCAATCGTCTTAATTACCGTTTTATATTATGTAATGAAAGACTTTATACAAAAATAAAGATGTCATAATAGGCATTTTTATTTTGGGGAAAATATAAAATTTCACATACCGTATTTTATATAAAATACATAAAACATATAACAATAGAAAAGTGTGTACTTTGCTGTGTATGTACTTGTCAATCTTGCATAGCCACTATACTATTAAAATGTAGAGATTATAAAAAGGGGTTGTATCTATCATGAAATTTGAGATGCACACAAAAATTATTTCAAATGAAAAAGAAGTAAGATTACATATTGAAGAAAATATATTTCAATTAATATTGGATGGTTATCACTTATTTACAGTTCAAGAAATATTACCTTTATATAAATCAAATGAAGAAAGAATTGGAAGTGCAACGATATTGAAGCTAGAGTGGGAGAACGGAAAAACTACAATAAACTATCAACTCGTTTCACTAAAATCAGTAAATTAAAAGGAGTAGAAAAATATGAAGTTATTTCATACAGCGGATTGGCATTTAGGGAAGCTTGTTCATGGCGTGTATATGACTGAAGACCAAAAGATTGTATTAGATCAGTTTGTACAGGCTGTTGAAGAAGAAAAACCAGATGCTGTAATTATTGCAGGGGATTTATATGACCGAGCAATTCCACCTACAGAAGCAGTAGACTTATTAAATGATGTGCTGCAAAAAATAGTTATTGATTTGCAAACACCAGTTATTGCAGTAGCTGGTAATCATGATAGTCCGGATCGTATCCATTTTGGAAGTAGTTTAATGAAAAAACAGGGATTACATATTGCAGGTCAATTTCAATTCCCGTATGAACCTGTCGTACTAAATGATGAATATGGAGAGGTTCACTTCCATCTAATACCGTATGCAGACCCAAGCATAGTAAGGCACGTGTTGAAAAATGAAGACGTACGTTCTCATGATGATGCGATGCGCATTTTTATGAATGAGCTCTCTGAAACGATGGATAAAGAAGCTAGACATGTATTTGTTGGACATGCATTTGTAACTTCTTCAGGAGAAGCGGAGGAGAATACAAGTGATGCAGAAAGACCACTTTCAATTGGTGGTGCTGAATATGTAAATAGTCATTATTTTGATAAGTTTCATTACACAGCGCTTGGACATTTACATCAAGCGCATTTCGTACGTAATGAGACGATTCGATATTCAGGTTCACCACTTGCCTATTCAATTTCTGAAGAGAAACATAAAAAAGGTTATTACATTGTAGAACTGAATGAAACTGGTGAAGTAGCAATTGAAAAAAGGTTACTTTCACCACGTCGTAAAATGCGAACAGTAGAAGCGAAAATAGATGAATTATTACAGCACCCAGTAAGTGAAGATTACGTATTTGTAAAATTATTAGACGAAAACCCTGTCTTACAGCCAATGGAGAAAATACGATCTGTATATCCAAATGCAATGCACGTTGAAAGAGCGATGCAAAGACGAGAACTCACAGATACAAATGAAGTAACTGTTTCAAGACATAAAACGGATGATTTATCTCTTTTAAAGGCTTTCTATAAAGAAATGAAGGGGTTAGATTTATCAGAAGAGAAAGAACGCCTATTTATAGATGTATTACAAACAGTGCAAGAACGGGAAGGTGAACGAGGATGAGACCGATTCAGCTTATTATGACAGCATTCGGGCCATATAAACAGAAAGAAATAATCGATTTTGAAGATCTTGGAGAACATCGTATTTTCGCTATTTCTGGGAATACAGGAGCTGGAAAAACAACGATTTTTGATGCGATTTGTTATGTGTTATATGGTGAGGCTAGTGGAGAAGAACGTAGTGATACGAGCATGCTTCGAAGTCAATTTGCTGATGATAATGTTTATACAAGTGTTGAATTAACCTTTCAGTTAAAAGGGAAACGCTATGAAATAAAACGACAACTTGGACATAAAAAACAAGGGAATAAGACTATTACAGGACATGCAGTAGAATTATATGAAGTTATTGATGGAGAAAACGTTCCAGCCGTCGATCGTTTTCATGTAACAGACGTAAACAAAAAAGTGGAAGATTTAATTGGGTTAAGTAAACATCAATTTAGCCAAATTGTTATGTTACCCCAAGGGGAATTCCGAAAACTATTAACATCTGAGACGGAAAACAAAGAAGAGATTTTACGTCGTATTTTTAAAACGGATCGTTATAAATTAATGCGTGAGTTACTTGATCAAAAGAGAAAACAATGGAAAGACGTCTTACAAGAAAAACAAAAAGAGAGAGAGCTCTATTTCCGTAATGTTTTTAAATTACCAATCCGTGATGGAGCATTATTAGAGACATTAGTGGCACAAGAACATGTAAATACGCATCAAGTAGTAGAAGCGTTAGAACAAGAAACAACCGTGTATAAGGCAGAGGTTGAGCAATTACAAGTAGAACAAGATGTTCAAACGAAGCAATTAAAGGATGCAGAAACACGTTTTCATGCAGCAAAATCTGTAAATGAGAAATTTATAGATTTACAACAAAAGAATGAGAAATATAACACTTTACAAGAGAACCGTGCAGCAATTGAAAGGAAAGAAAAATTCTTTAAACGTGCGGAACAAGCAAAGCACTTATTACCATTTGAACAATGGTATGAAGAAGCGATGGAAAATGAGCAGAAAGCTGAAAGTTTGTTAAAACAGATAATCGTCAAACAAGAACAGATAATGAATAGCTTTGAACTTGCTCAGGAGAAGTATGAAGTAGTAAAGAATAAAGAAGCTGAACGAGAAGAGGCTAAAAAACTTGTTCAAAGATTAAAAGAGTTACAAGCGATTATTGAATCATTAGCTGAGAGAAAGCTGAATTTACAAAATGCCGAAATTCAAATAGGGAAATTAAAAGAAAGTATGCAAAAGTTAGATCAACAACTAGAAGAGCATACAAACCAAAAACAGAGAATGTCTGATGAATTGCAGCAATTAGAACAAGCACTTGAGCAATATGTAGCTAAAGTGGAAGAACTAACGAATATGCGAGAAGATGCAAAAGTTTTAAAACAAGCATATGATGTTTGGCAAGAAAAACAAAAATTCGAGCAAGAAAAAGAAGCGGCAAATAATAAAATGCAAGTGGCAGTTCGTGCATATGAAAACATGGAGCGCCGCTGGTTAAGTGAACAAGCTGGTATATTAGCTCTTCATTTACATGACGGTGAATCTTGTCCGGTATGTGGTAGTACGAGTCATCCACAAAAAGCTACAGAGCAAAGTAATGCGATCGATGAAAAAGAGTTAAACGATTTAAGAGATAAGAAGAACATTGCTGAAAAATTCCATGTGCAAGTAGAGGAGAAATGGAATTTCTATCGACTACAATATGAACAAGTGATAGAAGAAGTTGTGAAGCGCGGCTACAATTCGGAAAAATTAGCTGAAACATATAGTGCACTTGTTCAAAAAGGAAAACAATTAGCTGCAGATGTTAATACGTTAAAAGCAAGTGAAAAAACACGTAAGCAGATTGCTGCGAACATGAAAAGCGTAGAAGAAAAAATAGAAGAACTTCAGAAACAAAAACGAGAATTGGAAACAATGCAGCACCGTACAGAAATGGAGTGTATGCAACTTCGTACGTCATATGAACATGATAAACGAAATATTCCAGAAAACTTACAAACAGTACAAGCTTGGAAAGCACAGTTTGACCAAGCTATGCAGGAACTTAGGTTAATGGAGGACGAATGGAAGAAAGTGCAGGAAGCGTATCAGCATTGGCAAAATGAAAATATACGTATTCAAGCAGAACAAAAAGGTGCTTCTAATCAATTTGAAAGTGCAAAATTAAAGAAAGAAGAGACTTTCGCACGCTTTATGAAAGAGCTAGAACAAAGCGGGTTTACAGATGAATTCACGTATAAAAAAGCCAAATTAAGCGATCCCGAGATGGAGATGTTACAAAAAGAAATTCAAGGTTATTATTCATCGCTTGAAGTGCTTGCAAAACAAATTGAAGAGTTAAACTCAGAATTAAAAGATAAAGAGTATATGGATATTACATCTTTAGGTGAACACATAAAAGAACTAGAAATTAATCTCGATATCATTAAAGAAAAACGTCAACGTGCGCAAAATGCGGTAACATATATTTCTGATTTACATGAAAACATTAGACGTATTGACGAACAAATTCACGAGGAAGAAAAAGCCTTCCAAGAACTTGTTGATTTATATGAAGTAATGAAAGGTGATAACGAAAGTCGTATATCATTTGAACGTTACATCTTAATTGAGTATTTAGAACAAATTGTTCAAATCGCAAACGAACGACTACGTAAATTATCAAATGGACAATTTTATTTAAAACGAAGTGAGCGAGTTGAAAAAAGAAACCGTCAAAGTGGATTAGGTTTAGATGTGTACGATGCATACACTGGCCAAACACGCGATGTAAAAACACTATCCGGTGGAGAGAAATTTAACGCATCACTTTGCCTAGCGCTAGGAATGGCAGATGTCATTCAAGCATATGAAGGCGGTATTTCCATCGAAACGATGTTCATCGATGAAGGGTTCGGTTCATTAGATGAAGAATCGTTAACGAAAGCGGTAGATGCCTTAATTGACTTACAAAAATCAGGCCGATTTATCGGTGTCATCTCACACGTTCAAGAGCTGAAAAACGCAATGCCAGCTGTATTAGAAGTAACGAAGCAGAAGGATGGGTGTAGTCAGACTAGGTTTGTGGTGAAGTAAGCTTAGAAAATGGAGTAGGGAATCTACCGATACTTTTAGTGTCATATGTATGAATAATAAAACGTCGTCTCTTCATATTGGAGGCGACGTTTTATTTTATAAAATATCTATGAATTATCTGTAGAAGGCGGCGTATTCTCCAAACGATTATAAGTTTTAAAGGCTGAAATTGCTGAGATAACCCCGCCTACTAAAAATAAAGCGGATCCTCCAACTAAGATGATACGACTGACATATGTTTCCCGTGCTTCTTCGACTTCTTCTTGTAACGCTGTAGGCATATGAATCCCCCCTTTATAAAAGTTGTTTTATAAATAGTATATACAAACGCCTAAAATGTGTTAAAATAACTGATGATTTTATGCAGTGGGTAATTAGATGAGTAGGATGCGAGTGGCTAAGTAAATCTTCATCATAAATTTATGTGAACTTCACATAGAGCACATATTAACATTGTATTATGTATATGTACCAAATAAATAAATAAAGTGAATGTAAGTTCTGTTTTCAAAAATTTAAAATCCTTTTATTTCTATATGAAAGTTTTAATCAAGGGTTTTAAAAAATTTGGAAATAGATCTTATGAATATGGAATTCATATAAAAGGGGAATGTCTTATGACAACATATACGAGTGAAATGAGAAAAACTTTAGTTTCAGAAGAAGATGTAGATATTTTAAAAATTATGGCGCATCCAATCCGACTGCAAATTGTAAATGAATTAAGTACGAGAAAAACTTGTAATGTAACACAATTAACAGAGTTACTGAATATTCCGCAATCTACTGTTTCACAACATTTATCAAAAATGAAGGGTAAAGTGTTACGAGCAGAGAGAAGAGGTTTAGAAATTTATTATCATATTAACAATTTAAAAGCGAGTAAGATTGTTAATGTTTTAGGGTATATAAACTAGTGAAATATTTTTATATAAAATAGCCCCTGCTGTTGAGCAGGGGCTATTTTGTGTTGTTTTATGTATTTGTATTTAAAACTTTATAGTTTTTATGATTTACAATTGTTCGATCAAATTCAAAAGTACCACCGCTTACATTTGTAATTTCAACTAAGACCGATTCAGTATAAAGTTTTAATACAGATCCTGTAATCTTTAAATTATTTCGTTGAAAAAGTATAGTATCCCCTACGTTTGCTTTCATAGTACCTCCTCATTAAAGACAGAAATATTTTTTTATTATATATATTAAACCACGGATAGATATATTAGTGAATATTTAGTTTTATTTATTGGAAAAAAATTTGTGATTTTATAAAAAATAAGGTGGATTGAAGTATAAAAAATTTTTCTATTGTATTTAATCAGTAGTTTTTTGTATTTCATCCTTCGTTTTTTGTAACTGATTCCATGTTTTTGACGCTCTATCTTGTAAGTGCTTACATAAACAAAAACATCTTATACAATGAAGGTGTCAAATCAAAAGAGGTGACCAAAATGAACATAAAAAAAGTAAATTTAGCGAATAGCATTGAAATAGAAAGAGGAGGCGGAAAGGTATGAAAAAATCAACTGTTAATCCATGGCTTGTTGTCCTTGGCACAGTTATAGTACAAATGGGGCTTGGGACGATATATACATGGAGTTTATTCAATCAGCCTTTAGTTAGTAAATATGGTTGGAGTCTTAACGCTGTTGCGATAACTTTCTCAATTACTAGTCTTTCTTTAGCATTTTCAACTTTATTTGCGAGTAAATTGCAAGAAAAATGGGGACTTCGTAAACTTATTATGATAGCTGGATTAGCATTAGGACTAGGATTAATACTTAGTTCACAAGCATCCTCACTAATATTACTTTATGTACTAGCGGGAGTTGTTGTAGGTTATGCAGATGGTACAGCATATATCACTTCACTATCAAATTTAATAAAGTGGTTTCCAGAGCGTAAAGGTTTAATTGCTGGTATTTCTGTCTCTGCATATGGTTCAGGTAGCTTAATCTTTAAATACGTTAACGCACAGTTGATTGAATCAGTTGGTGTATCCCAAGCATTTATATACTGGGGTTTAATTGTTACAGCTATGATTGTAATTGGTGCTTGTTTAATCCATCAAGCTGCAGATCAAGGAGCAGTTCATGAAACAAAAACTGAGGAATACACAACGAAAGAAATGTTAGGCACAAAACAAGTATACTTATTATTTATCATGTTATTTACATCATGTATGAGTGGCTTATACTTAATTGGTATGGTAAAAGACATTGGTGTTCAACTTGTAGGACTTAGCGCAGCAACAGCAGCTAATGCGGTGGCTATGGTTGCAATCTTCAATACATTAGGTCGTATCATTTTAGGACCGTTATCGGATAAAATTGGGCGTTTAAAAATCGTTACTGGTACTTTTGTTGTTATGGCGAGTTCAGTCTTAGTTCTAAGTTTTGTAGATTTAAATTATGGTATTTACTTCGTATGTGTAGCAAGTGTAGCGTTTTGCTTTGGTGGAAATATCACTATTTTCCCAGCTATTGTTGGTGATTTCTTCGGTATGAAAAACCATAGTAAGAACTACGGAATTGTGTATCAAGGATTTGGATTTGGGGCGCTTGCAGGTTCCTTTATCGGTGCACTTCTAGGTGGATTCAAACCAACGTTTATGGTAATAGGTGTATTATGTGTCGTGTCATTCATTATCGCAATTTTAATTCAAGCACCTAAGCAGAAAAAAGAAAAAGAAGAAGAGTATCGCAGCGTAGCATAAGTATATAAATCTTCTATAACAATATGATTACGAAAAAGCATCCTATTCTATTAATTAGGATGCTTTTTTTTTATGAGTTATTTTAACAAGGTTAAATTACTTTTATGATTTTCATAGATGTAAAAGTGAGTGAAATGCCTATTTGGATTATATTGAAATACAATAAATTGATACATCGTATTCAAAATATATATTAAATCTTAAATGACAAAAAAGACATTCATTAGTATTTGTAAGATATATTTTTAGAAAAATATTGAGAAAATATATACTTGAGTTTTTCATAAAGCATTGTAAATGAACGTATCTCTAGTTTAGTTTCTTCAATTTTAAAAAGAGGACTTTGAATTTTATTTATAATATAAGTACTTTTAATGCGTTTACATATGATTTTATTAAGAAGCATTAAAATGGTTTATCTGAAAAATAAAAAAAGATTGACAAGTTTATTGAGAAACATTATCATTTCGGTGTAAGATGGTAAATGAAAAACATTATCAATAAAATGGATTTTAAAGTAATGCGCACTTGACCAATTAGTTTAGTAAGTGTATTATTTTTTACAACACAACTGATAATGAAAATCAATATCATCGGTGTTACTTAATGAAATTAATGTTTATGTGAAAGGATAGAGAAAATGAACTTAGGGGAATTTGATGGGAAAACAGTTTTAGTAACAGGTGCAGCACAAGGCATAGGCAGTGTCGTTGCCAAAATGTTTTTAGAAAGAGGAGCCACAGTTATTGCGGTTGATCAAAATGAAGAGGGGTTAAATGTACTCTTAAATCAAAATGAATTAAACAATACACGTATGAAACGTATGAAAACGTTTCGTTTAGATGTGAGTGATAGCGCCGCTGTTGAAGACATGGTAAATCATATTGCAAATGAAATAGCGCCAATAGATATTTTAATAAATGTTGCAGGTGTTTTACGTATGGGACCAATTCATTCGTTAAGTGATGAAGATTGGAATAAAACATTCTCTGTAAATACTACAGGGGTTTTCAATATGTCCCGAGCGGTAAGTAAAAATATGATGTTAAGAAAATCGGGGGCAATTGTTACAGTCGGTTCAAATGCGGCAAATACGCCAAGAATGGAGATGGCTGCGTATGCTGCGTCAAAGGCCGCAACGACGATGTTTATGAAATGTTTAGGACTAGAGCTTGCGGCATACAATATACGCTGCAACTTAGTTTCTCCAGGTTCTACTGAAACTGAGATGCAAAGATTACTATGGGCTGATGAGAATGGAGCTAAAAATATAATTGCTGGTTCTCAAAATACATATAGACTTGGAATTCCATTACAAAAAATTGCACAACCTTCAGAAGTTGCTGAAGCAGTGTTATTTTTAGCCTCAGATAGAGCAAGTCATATTACAATGCACAATTTATGTGTTGATGGCGGTGCTACGTTAGGAGTTTAATAAAAATTCAGGAGGTTATTATATTATGAATGAACATATAGCTGTAAAGGAATTGTCAGAAAAACTTTTAGAAGATTATAAGACTGAATCTTCATTCTTTTTCGCTTCACCAACTCGAACGATATTAGCAGAAGGAGAGTTTACTACAGTAAAGCATCGTGAAATTGAAAGTTTCCCAGAGCTTGTGCAAGCGACATTAAGTAATGCGAAACAAGCTGGAAATCCAAATCCTATCGTTGTGGGTGCTTTGCCATTTGATCGTAGAAAAGAAGTCCAACTCATCGTACCAGAATATAGCAGAATTTCTGAGCGTTTACAATTGGATACAACAAATCAGCTTGAAACAAATGAGAATGTAACATTTGAAATGACACCAGTGCCAGACCCTGAAGTTTATATGAATGGTGTGAAGCAAGGAATTGAAAAAATACAGGACGGTGATTTAAAGAAAATCGTTCTATCCAGATCGTTAGATGTTAAATCTTCCGAAAAGATTGATAAGCAAAAACTTCTGCGAGAATTAGCAGAGCATAATAAGCATGGTTATACATTTGCTGTAAATTTACCGAAAGATGAAAAAGAGAACAGTAAGACGCTAATTGGAGCAAGCCCTGAATTACTTGTTTCACGTAATGGTATGCAAGTTATTTCTAACCCGTTAGCTGGTTCAAGGCCACGTAGTGAGGACCCAGTAGAAGATAAAAGAAGAGCAGAGGAATTACTTTCTTCGCCAAAAGATTTACATGAACATGCGGTAGTAGTTGAAGCGGTTGCCGCTGCACTTCGTCCGTATTGTCATACATTACATGTTCCAGAAAAGCCATCAGTTATTCATAGTGAAGCGATGTGGCATTTGTCTACAGAAGTGAAAGGTGAACTTAAGGATCCAAATACTTCTTCTTTACAATTAGCAATTGCCCTTCATCCTACGCCAGCAGTTTGCGGAACTCCGATGGAAAAAGCAAGAGAAGCTATACAGCATATTGAGCCATTTGACCGCGAGTTCTTTACAGGAATGCTAGGATGGAGCGATTTAAATGGAGATGGAGAATGGATTGTTACAATTCGTTGTGCTGAAGTACAAGAAAATACACTTCGTTTATATGCAGGAGCTGGAGTTGTTGCTGAGTCAAAACCAGAAGATGAGTTAGCAGAAACATCAGCTAAGTTCCAAACAATGCTAAAAGCTTTAGGGTTAAGAGATAGTTCACTTAATGAAAAATAGGGGGAAGAAAGAATGCTAGTAGGTTATACAGAATGGCCAAAAGAATTTGCCGATCGTTACCGAGAAGCAGGATGTTGGCTTGGTGAAACATTTGGAGGAGTGTTAAGAGAGCGGGTTGAGAAATATGGAGATCGAATCGCGGTTGTAAGTGGTAAGAAGCATATAACATATAGTGAACTTAATAAAAAGGTAGATCGTTTAGCAGCAGGTTTACTGAATTTAGGAATAAAGAAAGAGGACAGAGTTGTAATCCAGTTACCTAACATTATCGAGTTTTTCGAAATATGTTTTGCACTATTTCGAATTGGAGCGCTTCCTGTCTTTGCACTACCTTCACATCGAAGCAGTGAAATTAGTTATTTTTGTGAGTTTGGCGAGGCGAGCGCTTACGTTATTTCAGATAAGGCTCTCGGTTTTGATTATCGAAAATTAGCAAGAGAAGTGAAAGAGAAAGTGCCAACTTTACAACATGTAATTGTAGTGGGAGAAGAAGAAGAGTTTGTGAACATAAATGATCTGTATATGGATCCCGTCTCATTACCAGAAGTTCAGCCAAGTGATGTTGCATTTCTCCAATTATCAGGAGGCACAACAGGTCTTTCTAAATTAATTCCTAGAACACATGATGACTATATTTATAGTTTACGTGTTAGCGCTGAAATTTGTAATTTGAATGCAGAAAGCGTCTATATGGCAGTTCTTCCAGTAGCACACAATTACCCAATGAGTTCTCCAGGGACATTTGGAACTTTCTATGCGGGTGGAAAAGTGGTATTGGCAACTGGTGGTAGTCCAGATGAGGCCTTTGCTCTTATCGAAAAAGAAAAAGTTACAATTACAGCGCTCGTTCCGCCATTAGCAATGATTTGGCTTGATGCTGCATCTTCTCGTAATGCCGATTTATCAAGCCTAGAGGTTATTCAAGTAGGTGGTGCTAAGTTTAGCGCTGAGGTTGCAAAACGTATACGTCCTACATTTGGATGTACGTTACAGCAAGTGTTCGGTATGGCGGAAGGATTAGTGAACTATACAAGATTAGATGATCCGGAAGAATTTATTATTTATACACAAGGTAGACCAATGTCTGCACTCGATGAAGTACGAGTTGTTGATGAAAATGACAACGATGTACAACCTGGCGAAGTAGGTAGTTTATTAACAAGAGGTCCATATACAATTCGTGGTTACTATAAAGCCGAAGAGCATAATGCACGATCATTTACAAAGGATGGATTTTATCGCACAGGTGATCTTGTAAAAGTAAATGAACAAGGATACATCATTGTAGAAGGAAGAGATAAAGATCAAATTAACCGCGGTGGTGAGAAAGTTGCTGCGGAAGAAGTTGAAAATCATCTATTAGCACACGATGCGGTCCATGACGTAGCAATTGTATCTATGCCTGACGATTATTTAGGTGAACGCACCTGTGCTTTTGTTATAGCTCGCGGACAAGTTCCAGCAGTAAGTGAATTAAAAATGTTTTTAAGAGAACGTGGTATAGCGGCTTATAAAATTCCAGATCGAATTGAATTTATTGAAGCATTCCCGCAAACAGGAGTCGGAAAAGTCAGCAAAAAAGAACTACGTAAAGTCATTGCTGAAAAGCTTATTACAGTAAAACAATAATAAAAACCGGAAGGAAGTGATTAGATGGCTATCCCATCTATTTCAGTATATAAAATGCCAATTGAATCAGAACTACCAAAAAATAAAGTGAATTGGACACCAGATCCGAAACGTGCAGTACTTTTAATTCATGACATGCAAGAATATTTTCTTGATGCATATAGCGATAAAGAATCACCAAAAGTAGAACTTATTTCAAATATAAAAATGATAAGAGAAAAATGTAAGGAACTTGGTATACCAGTTGTTTATACAGCACAACCTGGTGGGCAAACGTTAGAACAACGAGGTTTATTACAAGACTTTTGGGGTGACGGTATACCTGCTGGACCAGATAAAAAGAAAATTGTTGATGAACTTACTCCTGATGAGGATGATATATTCCTCACAAAATGGAGATATAGTGCATTTAAAAAGACAAATCTATTAGAAATTTTAAATGAACAAGGAAAAGATCAACTCATTATTTGCGGTATTTATGCGCATATTGGCTGTCTTTTAACAGCTTGTGAAGCATTTATGGATGGTATAGAGCCGTTCTTTGTAGCAGATGCAGTTGCTGATTTTTCACTAGAGCATCATAAACAAGCATTGGAGTATGCATCTAATAGATGTGCAGTAACGACATCAACAAACCTACTGCTAAACGATTTACAAAGTGTAAAAGATGATGAGAGTGAAGGAATCACTATACAGGAAGTGCATGAACTAGTTGCACAACTACTTCGTGAGCCAGTAGAGAGTATTGATATTGATGAGGACTTATTAAATAGAGGGCTTGATTCGGTCAGAATTATGAGTTTAGTAGAGAAGTGGCGTCGTGAAGGGAAAGAAATCACTTTTGCACATTTAGCAGAACGTCCAACTGTTGCAGGTTGGTACAGTTTACTATCTTCACAAACAGCACAGGTGCTGTAACAAATAGACTACATAATAAAGGGGTAGTAAAGAATGCCTAACAGTCAAAAGATTCGTCATTCGTTATCATCTGCGCAGTCTGGTATGTGGTTTGCGCAACAATTAGATCCGCTTAATCCGATATATAATACTGGGGAATATGTAGAAATAAACGGGAATATTCATCAAGACATTTTTGAATTAGCTGTACGTAAAGTTGTAATGGAAGCAGAAGCACTTCACGTTCGCTTCGAAGAGGATGAAATTGGCCCATGGCAAGTTATTGAAGAATCACAGTTTCATATGCATTTTATTGACGTTCGGAAAGAAGAAAACCCTGAAGAAGCTGCTAAAGTATGGATGAAAAATGATTTATCTATGCCAGTCGATTTGAAAAAAGATACTTTATTTACTGAAGCACTTATTCAAGTTGAAAATAATCGTTTCTTTTGGTATCAGCGCATCCATCACATTGTGATGGATGGCTATGGATTTTCACTTCTTAGCCAAAAAGTGGCGAATGAGTATACATCACTTATAGAAGAAACAAACAAGAATGAAAAGCCGTTTGGTTCTCTTACAAAAGTCGTGCAAGAAGATATTGAGTATCGTGAGTCTAAAAAATTTCAGGAAGATCGTACTTTTTGGTTAGAAAAATTTGCGGATGAACCAGAAGTTGTAAGCTTGGCAGAGCGAGCACCGAGAACATCAAATGGATTTTCACGAGAAACAGCTTATTTATCTAGTTCTAGCACGAAAACTTTATTAGAAGATATCAATATTTCGTTAACAAGTTGGCCGGAATTCATTGTCGCTGTAACAAGTATTTATATGCATAAGTTAACAGGTGCAAATGATATTGTTTTAGGTTTACCGATGATGGGACGTCTAGGTTCGGTATCTATTCATACACCAAGTATGGTAATGAATTTAGTGCCACTTCGTATTACAGTAACTCCAAATATAACTCTTGCGGAATTATTGCAGCAAGTTTCTAAAGAAATCCGAGATGTACGTCGCCATTATAAATACCGTCATGAGGAATTAAGAAGAGACTTAAAGTTACTAGGTGAAAATCAAAGGTTGTTTGGACCGTTAGTGAATGTTATGCCTTTTGATTACGGGCTAAATTTTGCTGGAAATCGTGGTATTACGCATAATTTATCAGCAGGACCTGTCGATGATTTATCAATAAATGTATATAAACGTTTTGATCAAAATGAGCTAATGATTCATTTTGATGCAAATCCTGAAGTATATAATGGCGCGGAGCTAGCATTGCATAAAGAAAGATTTATGAGTCTATTTGAATTAGTAGTAAATAATTATGAGAAAAACGAGTCGATTGGAAAAATAAACATTACTCTGCCTGAAGAAAATCATAAAGTTTTATTGGAATGGAATGAAACGAAGGAAGACGATGAGTTAATCAGTCTGTCTATATCATTTGAAAAACAAGTGCAAAAAAATCCCAATAAACTAGCCATTACTTGTGACGGTGTAAACCTTACGTATAAAGAGCTAAATGAACGAGCGAATGAACTAGCACATTATTTAGTAGAAGAAGGAATACGACCAAACCAGTTTGTAGCTTTAGTATTCCCTAGATCAATAGAAATGGTAGTTAGTATGCTAGCAGTCTTAAAGGCTGGTGCAGCGTATTTACCAATAGATCCAGAATACCCAGCAGAAAGAATTAATTATATAGTAAATGATGCAAAACCAGTTTGTATCATAACACATTCATCTGTTTCATCTAAGTTAGTTATAGAAAATGATATGAAAAAAATTGTATTAGATGAAGAAGAAACGAAACTAGCGTTACATACATATTCTCGTATGAATATAGCATGTAAGAATGATGTATCACTTTTAAACCCAGCCTATACAATATATACTTCAGGCTCAACAGGAAACCCAAAAGGTGTAATTATTCCTATGAGAGGTTTAAGTAACTTTTTAATGGCTATGCAACAAAAGTTTTCATTAAATGAAAATGATCATTTATTAGCAGTTACAACGTTTGCGTTTGATATTTCTGCTCTAGAAATTTATTTACCTCTTATTAGTGGTGCAAGTTTAACAATTGCGCAAAAAGAAGACATACAAGAGCCATCGGCATTAACGACACTTTTACAAGAAGAAAGAGTGACCATTATGCAGGCTACACCGACGCTTTGGCAGGCGTTAGTAATTGATTATCCAGAGAAGCTACAAGGGCTAAATATACTTGTTGGTGGTGAAGCTCTTCCAGCGCATTTAGCAAATAAATTAAAAGAATTAGGTTGCTCAATAACTAATTTATATGGACCAACTGAAACGACGATTTGGTCTACTTTCATGAACATTGATGAAGGTGAAAAGGGTATACCTCCTATTGGAAAGCCAATTTCCAATACAGAAGTGTATGTATTGGATGCAGGGTTACAACCAGTTCCACCTGAAGTTATTGGGGAATTATATATTGCAGGGGAGGGACTTGCAAGCGGATATTTAGGAAAACCTGAGTTAACAGCTGAACGGTTTGTTGCAAATCCTTATGGAGAATCAGGGAAGCGCATGTACCGTACAGGAGATCTTGTGAAATGGCGTAGTGATGGTGCGTTAGAGTACATTAGTCGCGCAGATCATCAAATTAAAATTCGTGGATTCCGAATTGAATTAGCTGAAATTGAAACGGTATTACAACGACATGAAAATATTCAACAAGCGGTAGTAATGGTACGAGAAGATCGTCCAAATGATAAACGCATCATTGCGTATATCGTTGCAGAAGAAAAGGAACTGATTAATCTTTCAGAAATTCGTTCTTATGTTTCAGAAAGTTTAGCGAATTATATGATACCATCGGCATTTGTTGTGCTAGAAGAATTACCATTAACGCCAAATGGTAAGGTTGACAGAAAGAAATTACCTGCTCCTGATTTTAATGGAATGAACAACGAGAGAGTTGCTAGAAATCCGAAAGAAGAAATATTATGTGATTTATTTGCAGAAGTACTTGGTGTTTCTCGAATTAGCATTGATGATAATTTCTTTGAAATGGGTGGACATTCACTTCTCGCATCTCGTTTAATGGCAAGAATTCGTGAAACGTTAAGTGTGGAATTAGGAATTGGGAAACTATTTGAATCACCAACTGTTGCCGAACTGGCGAAACAATTAAACCATGCAAAAAGCGCAAGACCAGCTATTCAGAAAGCAAGTAGGCCAAATGAAGTTCCACTTTCATTTGCACAGCGCAGGTTATGGTTCTTAAATTGTTTAGAAGGTCCAAGTCCTACTTATAATATTCCGCTAGTCATTCGTATGAATGGAATATTGAATCGGGAAGCATTACAAGGTGCTTTTTATGATGTAGTTGAGAAACATGAAACACTTAGAACAATTTTCCCTAACGTATTAGGTAGTTCCTATCAGAAAATTTTAGATATGGAAAACTTAAATCTAGAAATGGTTATAACTAATACATGTAAAGATGAATTAGAAAGTGTACTTTCAGAGGCGGTAAGATATAGCTTTAACCTCGATTTTGAGCCGGCAGTTCGTTTGCAACTTTTTACAGTGAGTGAAAACGAACATGTATTATTAATTTTATTACATCATATTGTAGGTGATGGCTGGTCATTACAGCCGTTAACGAGAGACTTTACAGTGGCGTATAAAGCGCGATGTCAAGGTGACAGAATTCAGCTGGAGTCACTTCCCGTTCAATACGCAGATTATGCACTTTGGCAACAGCAATTGCTAGGTGATGAAACGACACCAGAGAGTCTTATTTCAACACAATTAGATTTTTGGAAAGAAGAACTTAAAGGTTTACCAGACCAAATGGAGTTACCTACAGATTTCCAGCGTCCAATTGAGACGAGTTACCGCGGGGAAACAATTCATTTTCATATAGATGAAGGTATGCATAGTAGGTTAGTAGAGCTTGCACGTGAAAATGGAGCTAGTTTGTTTATGGTATTGCAAGCAGGGCTTAGTGCACTATTTACAAGATTAGGTGCAGGCACTGATATACCAATTGGAAGTCCGATTGCTGGAAGAAATGATGATGTACTTTCAGATATTGTTGGTTTATTTGTAAATACATTAGTGTTACGTACAAATACGTCAGGAGATCCAAGTTTTAAAGAATTATTAAATAGAGTGAAGCAGGTAAATCTTGCAGCTTATGAAAATCAAGATGTTCCATTTGAAAGGCTTGTTGAAGTGTTAAATCCAGTACGTACTCGAAACAGCCACCCGTTGTTTCAAGTTATGTTAGCTTTTCAAAATACACCAGAAGCAACGTTTCATGTACCAGGTTTAGAAGCGAGCCTTGAAATTCAAAGCGTCGGTTCTGCAAAATTTGATTTAACATTTGAAATTAGTGAGAGTAACGGGGTTGATGGTACTCCGAACGGTTTACATGGATTACTAGAGTTTAGTACCGATTTATATAAACGTGAAACGGTTCAAAAACTAATAGAACGATTCATTTTGTTATTAGATGATGCAGCTACAAATCCGGATCAATCAATTGGCAGATTAGAAATATTAACTGTAGCAGAGAAAAATACAGTGTTAGAAAAGTGGAATGGTGGTTTTCAAATTGCACCAGAAATGACATTGCCACAATTGTTTGAAAAGCAGGTTCATATAAATCCAAATTCTATTGCTGTTGTCTTTGAAGATAAGAAATTAACTTATGAAGAGTTAAATAGAAAAGCAAATAAAATAGCTCGATTCCTAATAGCAAAAGGGATTGGTCCTGATCAACTCGTTGCTTTAGCGATGCCAAGATCATTAAACATGGTTGTAAGCTTATTAGCTGTTCTTAAAGCTGGTGCTGGATACCTTCCGTTAGATCCAGATTACCCAGCAGACCGTATTTCATTTATGCTACACGATGCGAAACCAACATGTGTTTTAACGAATTCAGAAGTGGAAATTGAATGTGATGAGGCACTAAAAGTTTTAGTTGATGATGTAAAAGTAATAGCAGAAGTTGAGAAATATAGTGGAGAAAATATTGATGAAGTGGAACGCATTAAGCCATTATCTCCATCACATATTGCTTACGTTATTTATACGTCAGGCTCAACGGGTAGACCGAAAGGCGTTATGATACCTCATCAAAATGTAGTAAGACTTTTAGGAGCAACTGATCATTGGTTCCAGTTTGACGGAAACGATGTTTGGACGATGTTCCATTCATACGCTTTTGATTTCTCGGTTTGGGAAATTTGGGGACCTTTATTATACGGAGGGCGTTTAGTTGTAGTGCCACATACTGTAAGTCGCTCACCGAAAGAATTTTTACAGCTTCTTGTTAAAGAAAAGGTTACGGTTTTAAACCAAACTCCATCAGCGTTCTATCAATTGATGCAAGCAGATCGTGAAAATGAAGAGATTGGCCAAAAATTATCTTTACGATATGTTGTTTTTGGAGGAGAAGCACTTGAGCTAAGTCGCTTAGAAGATTGGTATAGTCGACATCCTCATAACGCACCAAAGCTTATTAATATGTACGGTATTACGGAGACGACAGTACATGTTAGTTATATTGAATTAGATGAAACTATCGTCTCTTTACGAGCAAATAGTTTAATTGGGTGCAGTATACCTGACCTTAAAGTGTATGTGTTAGACAACTATTTACAACCAGTGCCACCTGGAGTAGTTGGAGAAATGTATGTTGCAGGTGCAGGGCTTGCGCGTGGATATTTAGGAAGAGCAGGATTAACGGCTGAACGCTTTATCGCAGATCCATTTGGAAAGCCAGGTACAAGAATGTATCGTACAGGAGACTTAGCTCGCTGGCGTAAAGATGGGACGCTAGATTATATAGGACGTGCAGATCATCAAATAAAAATTCGTGGATTCCGAATTGAATTAGGAGAAATAGAAGCAGTCATAATGAAGCACCCTAAAGTTGAGCAAGTAGCCGTTATTGTACGGGAAGATCAACCAGGGGATAAACGGTTAGTTTCCTATATCGTTGCATCAAATAATGAAGCGATTGATACGAATGAAATGCGTCAGTTTGCTAGTGGTAGTTTACCAGATTATATGGTTCCATACGCTTTTGTAGTAGTAAATGAGTTACCTTTAACTCCAAACGGTAAATTAGATAGAAAGGCATTGCCAGCTCCAGAATTTATCGCATCATCTTCTAGTCGTGGTCCAAGAACACCGCAAGAAGAAATGTTATGTGACTTGTTTACAGAAGTGCTAAGTGTACCTCAAATTGGAATTGATGACGGATTCTTTGATCTTGGTGGCCATTCACTCCTTGCAGTGCAGCTTATGAGCCGCATGAAAGAGGCGCTTGGAGTGGAACTAAATATTGGCACTTTATTTGCAGCACCGACTGTTGCAGGGTTAGCTGAAAGACTTGAGATGGGGAATGGTCAAAGTGCACTTGATGTGTTGCTTCCATTACGAGCAAGCGGGGATCAATTACCACTATTTTGTGTACATCCAGCAGGTGGATTAAGTTGGTGCTATGCAGGACTTATGAAATCTTTAGGAACAGATTATCCAATCTATGGTGTACAAGCACGTGGTATCGCTAAAAATGAAGAACTTCCAAAAAGTTTAGAGGAGATGGCGGCGGATTACTTGAAACACGTTCGTGAAGTACAGCCTCATGGACCATATCGTTTATTAGGTTGGTCGCTTGGAGGAAATGTTGTGCATGCAATGGCAGCGCAATTACAAAATGAAGGGGAAGAAGTAGAATTACTCGTTATGCTTGATTCTTATCCTGGACACTTCTTACCGAATACGGAAGCGCCTACTGAAGAGGAAGCGTTAATCGCATTACTTGCTTTAGGCGGATATGACCCAGATAACATGGATGGTAAACCACTTACAATGGAAAGTGCAGTTGAAATCCTTCGTAAAGATGGAAGTGCATTAGCAAGTCTTGAAGAAGAGACTATATTGAACTTGAAAGAAACATATGTAAATTCAGTAGGGTTGTTAGGGAAATATGTACCGAAAGTTTATAACGGAGATATCTTATTCTTTAGATCTACTGTTATACCAGACTGGTTTGATCCTATTTCTCCAAATACGTGGCTAAATTATTTAGATGGGCAAATTGTGCAGCACGATATTGATTGTAGACATAAAGATCTATGTCAGCCAGGTCCACTTACGGAAATTGGACAAGTATTAGCGAAATATTTGCAGAATAAGAAAGGGGTAAGTAGAGTATGACGAATCCATTTGAAAATGATAATTACACATATAAAGTATTAATAAATGAGGAGGGCCAGTATTCTCTCTGGCCTGCTTTTCTCGATGTACCTATTGGCTGGAATGTCGTATATGAAGAAGCTAGTAGGCAGAGTTGCTTAGAATATGTTGAATATAACTGGAAAGATTTGAATCCACAAGGTAATCAAGTTCGCGAAAAAACATTAGTAGGAAAACGATAATGAAAGAAAAACTAAATCCAAAAGTAGTTGTAAGTATCGTTTATATAACTGCGATGTTTATGGCTGCGATGGACGCAACGATTGTAAATGTAGCACTGCAAACGATAAGTAGAGAACTACAAGTACCTCCATCTGCAATGGGGACGGTGAATGTTGGATATTTAGTTAGTTTAGCTGTTTTCCTTCCGATTTCTGGTTGGTTAGGAGATCGTTTTGGTACGAAAAGAGTATTTTTAATTGCTCTTTTCGTATTTACAATTGCATCTGCTTTATGCGGAATGGCTAACGATATTACTTCATTGAATATTTTCCGTATTATTCAAGGTGCTGGCGGAGGGCTTTTAACACCGGTTGGAATGGCGATGTTATTTCGAACATTTTCACCCGAGGAAAGACCGAAGATTTCCCGGTTCATTATACTTCCAATTGCTGTAGCACCAGCAATTGGTCCTATCATCGGTGGTTTCTTTGTAGATCAAATGTCTTGGCGTTGGGCATTTTATATTAATCTACCGTTTGGAATCGTTGCATTGCTATTTGGACTTCTATTTTTAGCAGAACATGTTGAAAAATCAGCTGGTCGCTTTGATTCGCGCGGCTTTATTTTATCAGCACCAGGATTTGCGATGCTCATATATGCACTCAGCCAGGGACCATCAAAAGGGTGGATTTCTCCAGAAATTATGAGTACTGGGATAGCTGGGGTTGTATTCATTACATTGTTTATAATTGTAGAACTGAAAGTAAAGCAACCGATGTTAGATTTACGCTTATTAAAAGAACCAGTCTTTAGAAAGATGAGCATTATATCATTATTTTCATCAGCTGGTTTATTAGGAATGTTATTTGTTTTTCCTCTTATGTATCAAAATGTGATAGGAGTTTCTGCACTGGAATCAGGACTTACGACATTTCCAGAGGCGATTGGATTAATGATTTCTTCACAAATTGTACCATGGTCATATAAGAAATTAGGAGCTCGAAAGGTAATTTCTATTGGATTAATATGTACGGCGGTTATATTTGTTTTATTGAGTTTTGTAAATCACGATACGAATCCGTGGCAAATCCGGGCATTATTGTTTGGTATCGGTATTTTCTTAGGTCAATCTGTCGGTGCGGTTCAATTTTCTGCCTTTAACAATATCACGCCGCCTTCTATGGGGAGAGCGACTACTATATTCAATGTGCAAAATCGACTAGGTTCAGCAATAGGAGTAGCGGTTTTAGCTAGTATACTAGCTGGTTTTGGAGGTAATAACGTTCAATCCGATTTTTTACCATATCAAGCAGCATTAATTGGGTCAGCAATATTTTTGCTCATAGCACTACTATTTTCTTTACGTATTTCCGATAAAGAGGTAATGTCAAAGAAGAAAGAAAAAACATTATCTGTATCAGAAAAAGAGAAAGTACTTGTCAATGAATAACAATATACGTATGCTTTTTTATGAAAATTGATATTCGTTGAATAAAGGAGAGTTTACATGATAGAAAGTAAAGTTGTAGATTCTATTCCAACTTTGAATGAGAATGATTGTCAAATATGGTGGGCAAGAATTTCGGATTTACAATCATGGCATTACAATTTACTAAATGATATAGAGCGAGAGAAAGCAAATTCGTATCATCATTCGGCAGATCGAGCTCGTTTTATAATAGGTTGCGTAATAAGTAGATTAGTTCTCGGCAAGATACTTTCTATGTCACCAGTCCAAGTACCAATTGATCGAATGTGCTCAGTATGTAAATTGCAGCATGGAAGACCACAATTACCAGAAGGTATGCCGCAATTATCCGTTTCGCATTCAGGTGAGTGGGTTGTCGTTGCATTTACAAAATCTGCACCTGTTGGCATAGATGTAGAACAAATGAATCCAAGTATAGATGTTATGAAAATGGCAGAAGGTGTATTAACAGACATTGAAATAGCGCAAGTTATGAAACTGCCAAATGAACAGAAAATAGAAGGTTTTTTAACATATTGGACTCGAAAAGAAGCGGTGCTGAAAGCGACAGGTGAAGGACTAATGATTCCACCAGTACATATTACAGTATCAGCTCCAAATGATCCTCCAAACTTGTTGGTTTTTAAGGATAGACAAGAGTTAGCAAGTAATACAATGATGGAAGATGTAAGGCCTAGTTTAGATTATAGGGCTTCTGTTGCAATATTCAGTAAGGAAGTGACTGAAATTACGCAATTAGACGCGGTAGCACTTTTAAATCTTAAATAAAAAAATTACAGAAGAGGTGTTCCTCATGTTAGTAGCGGAAAATAGAAAGAATGAATTCACTTATAATGTACAAGCAATTAAAAATATTTTATTTTCTGGAGATACATCATCCATTCATGCTTTAGAAAAGCTTTTAAATGATACAGTTCAGTTTGATGTTCTTGAACAAGAGGCACTTGGTAGACAGTACATTCCGAAAGAAGCAAAGAATTTCTTTGATAAAGATGGAACATTTCTTTACCGTGTATCTAATGTTAGTTATAAAGGAAAGGTGTTATCTGAAAATCTAATTTTTGCAGACACTTCGTTTTTACCGGACGCAATAAAGAGTGAATTAGAGAGTGGAAATATTCCTGTTGAAAAGCTCATAGAAAAGATGGAAGTAAGAAGAAACGTATTATATGAAGGATATCAGCCATCTGGAAATATTATTGAATTGTTTGATGGATGTTCTGTTACAGCGAATGTGTATCCAACTAGAAAGTATCAAATTGTAAGTAACTGCAAATGTGTATTTTATATTTGTGAAGTGTATCATGCAGAGAATATAAAGCAATTGCTTAAATAAAAACAAGAAACCAGCCTATAAAATGGCTGGTTTCTTGTTTTTATTTAACAGCTTCTTTTAATTCTTTACCCGCTTTAAATGCAGGAACTTTACCAGCGGCGATTTGAATTTCTTCGCCAGTTTGCGGATTACGTCCTGTACGAGCAGATCTTTCGCGTACTTCAAAAGTTCCAAACCCGATTAGTTGAACTTTATCTCCAGATTGTAATGCATTAGCAATTGTGTCAAATACGGATTGTACAGCTGCAGAAGCGTCCTTTTGAGAAATATCAGCTGATTGAGCTACGTTTTTAATTAATTCTGTTTTGTTCATGTTTTCACCTCATAAAAAAATTTTTGGAATGAATGTTTTAGTATAATAGATAGTAAAGATAAAGCTATCACTATGATTAGAAAGAATACTATATAATTATGTTAATTTCGTTGCAAGAGACTGAATCCCTTCTATTATTTAGGGATTAATTAAGAATCGATGCATATAAAAAGCTTTAATATGAGGATGAGGGGGAGTATACGAATGATTTTTCGTGAAAAAAATGAGAAGGAAAGTATTTTAATTCGTCAACATGATCATGGTTTTTTAGCTGGAGAGATTGCAAAGCATATAAAAGAAGACTTTTTTGAAGATAAAACATATTTAAAAGAAACAGTTGATGCAATATATGAGCATGACAGAGGATGGATAGAGCTTGATAAAGTACCAATTTTGAATGATGCTAAAAATATTCCATATACATTTATGGATTGTCCAAGCCCATTACGTTTTGTTTTTTATACGATTGGATTGAATGAAATTGAAAATTCTAATCCATACGGGGCATTGCTTTGTAGTAAACATTTTTTATCATTTCCACTAAACGAGGAAGATGAAGAGATGATGTCATTTTATAAACATGAATTAGAACGACAAAAAAGAATTTTGAAAACGTTAACAAAGGAGCAGTTTGCGATGTTCGATAAGCATTATAGATTATTAAAGTTTTGTGATGAACTTTCTTTATACGTATGTATGAATAAGCCTGGTGTCAAAAAGAAAGATGAAATTGACTTATTTAAAGATGGTTTTGAAGGAACAGAAATGTTCAATAGTAAAGAGGAGAAACTTATTCAAGCTCAATGGGTGGACGAGGAAACAATTCGGATTACACCATTTCCATTTCAAACGGAATTTTATACGTATGTAAAATATAAAACGATAAATAAGCATGAAATGAAAGAAAAAGGGATTGCAAAGGCTGATAGAGAATCAGAAATGAAGAAACAAACCATTCGTTTCATACAATAAGGAGGTAATATAAATTGAAAGAGTATATATTAAAACAGTGTGATTATCATGCTTGGGCTAATACTAGATTATTCAATCGATTAAAAGAGTTACCAAACTATGAGACAATTTTTAATGAGCAGATACAGAGTGTATTCCCATCCATTAAGGATACTTTTGTGCATATTTATATTACAGATCAAGTGTGGTTACATATATTGCATGGTAAAAGTATGAATGAAGCAATACAAGACCGAGAAGATTTACGAAAACAAATTGAAACTAAATCGTTACATGAATTAGAAAAAATGTTTGAAAACATGGCAAATCAATATAAAGAGTTTTTAATTACAATACAAGATGTGAATGCTGTATTTGTTATTGAGAATCCATACGTAGGGAAATTAGAAACTTCGATTTTAGAATTAGTGCAACATGTCGTAAATCATGGTACATATCATAGAGGAAATATAACAGCGATGATTCGTCAACTTGGTCATTCATCGACAATGATGGATTTTGTACTGTATTTACATATGGTTAAAAAGCAGGGAGAGTAATATAGTTTGTAAGAAGGAGAGGCTTTAATTATAGAAGTCTCTCCTTCTATTTTATTCTGCATTCATGGTAGATCGACTGATTAAAGTTTTCTTAAGAAGCTTTATTTTCTTGTAATTGCTTAGCGTATTGTACAGCCTTATATGCATTGACTCTACCGTTTTTCCAGTACGTACCTGTACCACTAATTTTATCAGTAGTAGACTCAATAATTTGGCGGATTTGCGTATTGCTATATCCTTGATTTGCTAAAAGAGCTGCGACTCCTGCAACATGAGGTGTTGCCATAGATGTACCACTTAATGATTGATACGTGCTTCCTTTATATGTTGAATATATATTTGAACCTGGTGCTGCAACATCTACCCAGCTACCATAAGTAGAGAATGAAGATTTTCTATCTGATTGATCTGTAGAAGCAACTGCAATTACTTCGCTGTAATAAGCAGGGTAATTAGCTTTTGTATTTCCAGCATTTCCAGCAGCTGCAACTATAACAGAGCCTTTATTCCATGCATATTGAACGGCTTGTTGTAATGCAGTACCACCATTTGGAGCTCCTAAACTTAAACTAATTACTTTTGCACCCGAATCAGCAGCTTCTCGAATACCTTGCGCTACAGCATCAAGAGTACCACTTCCTTGATTATCTAATACGCGGACAGCATAAATTGAAGTTTGTGGGGCAACACCAGCAATTCCGACGCTGTTATTCGTAAGTGCTCCAGTAATTCCAGCGCAATGTGTACCATGACCATTACCATCATCAGATGTATTGTCGTTATCAACATAATCATGCCCGTAAATTACTTTCGAAGCCAGATCAGGGTGTGAGCCTTGAACCCCTGTATCAATAATAGCTACTTTTACACCAGGATCACTTCGTTGGCTATCCCAAGCTTGTGGAGCTTGAATCTTTTGTAACCCGTATTGATTATTAAAATATGGGTCGTTTGGAGTCCAAAAGGCGTGAACGTAATAATTCGGTTCTGCATATTCCACATCTGGATTATTTTTATAGCTCTTTATTTTTTCTTTTACAGTACCTTTTGAAAATTGTACGACTTCAAAACCTAACTTATCATCTTTAGATAAGACATTAGCTCCGACAGATTTATGAAAAGATTGCACATTACTTAAAGATGCATTTTGTTTGAACTTAACGATTAATTGGTTAGGAACGTAATCAGTAGATGATGCTTCAGCGCTTGAAGTATTCGTGTTAAAGAAGAAACCACCAATAATAAATGACAAAACAGATAGGAAAACGATGATTTTGTTTTTCAAAAGATTTTTCCTCCCTTTTCTTGGATGAGTTTTTCAGTGACACCTTAATGTCGCATTCCTTTTCAACTATATAGTTAGACCATACGATTTATGACATTTATGTGAAAAACTTTTGAAGGAATAAAAAGGAGTAAATATTGATATAAATATATTTTTAATGATAGTAATTAAGTAAAAGAGGGGATGAAAAAAGGAATGCTCATCATGTATGAGTCATTCCTTTTTTCATAGATTAACTTGCCTGTTTTTTATTATTTTCTTTCAATTTCTCTGCTTGTAAAAAGCGATTCGTTTCAGCAACAACAATACTACTTAATCCAATTAGACCAATCAAGTTTGGAATTGCCATAAGTCCATTTGCAATATCAGCAAATGTCCATACGATTCCTAGCTTTAAATTAGCACCAATTGCAATCATGACAATAAAGATTGCTTTATAATATTTAACTGCACTTTCTCCGAATAAATAAGCTACACATTTTTCTCCATAATACGACCAACCTAAAATAGTAGAGTAGGCAAATAAAATAATTGCGATACCGAGAATCATACTACCAGCAGTACCAAATACAGATTGGAATGCAAGTGTTGTAGCTTCAACGCCAGTTTTACCAGATTTCCAAGCACCTGTAGTAATTAATACTAGTCCTGTAATTGTACATACAATAAACGTATCTAGAAAAGTACCAGTCATTGAAACTAAAGCTTGCTTTGCAGGCGAATCAGTTTTTGCAGCCGCCGCGGCAATAGGTGCACTTCCTAAACCAGCTTCGTTCGCAAATACACCACGCGCCATTCCGATTTGGATAGCTGATGCAACTGTTGCCCCAATAAAACCACCAGCAGCTGCTGTACCATTAAATGCACCAGAAAAAATAAGTGAAAATGCTTCTGGAATTTGGTCGTAGTGATAGAAAATAATTATAAGACCAGCAATTATATAAAAGAAAGCTTTAATAGGAACGACATATCCCGTCACTTTCCCAATTTTTTTTACACCGCCTAAAATAACAATTGCGATTAAAAATGACATTACTATACCAGTTAAAGCAGGAGGGAAAGAGAAATTAATTCGCATTGCCTCTGCAACTGAGTTAGATTGCACCATATTACCAATACCGAAAGAAGCAGTTGTGCCGAATATAGCGAATAATACTGCCAGCCATTTCTTACCTAAACCACGCTCTAAATAATACATTGGTCCACCTGAATATTCACCATTTTCATTACTAACACGGTATTTCACTGCAAGTATTGCCTCGGCATACTTTGTTGCCATACCGAATAAAGCGGTAATCCACATCCAAAATATTGCACCAGGACCACCAATTGTAACAGCTGTTGCAACACCGGCTATATTTCCCATACCAATCGTTGCGGCCATAGCTGTCATAAGTGCTTGGAAGTGACTAATATCTCCAGAAGAAGAGGTATCTTCTGATTTTTTAAATGCTAGTTTGTGAGCGTATAATAGTTTACTAAACTGTAAACCCTTTAAACGCACTGTGAGAATGATACCTGTTCCAACGAGTAGCAACAAAGTTGGTAATCCCCACACGTATTGATTCATTTGTTCTAATACTTTACTTACTGTCTCCATCTTTATTCTCCTTTATTTAGAAAAAATAAAAACCACTTCAAGTAAATGAAATGGTCTCTGGAGAAACAAGGGATAGAAAAATAAACCGATACAAATCGGCATTTTCTTTCGCTTGTCTCTGTCCTTTTACCTGAGAGATTATCCGCTATAGTAGCGGATTTGCTCCTTCGGTGCTCGTTTTCCTCCGCGCTCTATGAAAGCGAGAGGGAGTCTCTCCAGAGATTCGTCCCCATGCAGTTCTACTTGTAACCAAGACCTGAGAGTTTCAAAGTTGGTATAACAACTTTTTGCCCCGTCGGTAGATCAATAGACCTTCTCCTGAATGGTTCATCCGAATTATAAAATTTATAAACACATTGATTGTAAATCAATAAAAACATTATAGACATACAAATTGTGAATTGCAATCATTTTTTATTTTAAAATAGTAAATAGTTTTATTTTTTTGTAAGTCCTAATTTATCTTCAACTTCATTTAAAGTAGATAAAGCGATGACAATATGTTGATCCGCAAGTCCTAAAGCTTGTTTTGTTTTTTCAATAGTTTCATCGGTTGGAGTAGAGTTATTTGCTCCGTCTATAATTAAATTTGCTGCATTTTTCATGAAATTTGATGCGGATTTAAACTGAGTTGTGAACTGAAGTAGTTGTTTTTGTATATCTATATCTGTTATGTTTTCTTCAATTTTAAGCGTGTCTATTTCGTTCATAATTGTTTCGTACTGCTTGGAAACAGCACTCATTGTAACTAATAGTTTATTTCGATCTACTGAATCTCCATTCGTGTTAATCTCTTCCCAGGCAGGTAACCAATCTTTTTCGATGATGTCATTATAATGAGTAGTCAATTCATTAATTTTAGGTTGTAATTTAGTTTTGAAAGTTTTTGTCTCCGCTGTTTCTACAGTTGCTTTTTCGTTGTTATTTTTAACATTAGTAACGTAGAAAATTGTACCAAAAATGATGAAAATAGAAATAACAACTGTCCATTTAGTAAAAAGTAATTTCTGCAATATGTAACGCCTCCAAAATTTAAAAACTTATAATTATAATATATAATAATGATGTTGTTTTAAGTAGAGAAAATAGGTTAGAAATGATTTAAAATATATCTTTTCTATACATAAATAATTAAAGTTAGTAAAATGATGAAAGTTATATGTGAGAAAAGAGGGTTTTTAGTGAAAATGAATAGAAGAAAACTAGTTTCAAGTATTTCAATGGCTATGTTATTAGTTGGTGTAGTTGCATTCATATTTATGAATAAAGAATCTAAAATTAAAGATTTTCCAGTGCCAATGTCAGCAATCCATATTAACGATGATAAGGAAGAGGACTATCAATATATAAGTGTAATGCCAATTACAAAGGCGAGTGGATGGGAGAACTTAGGGGAAAACGGGCATACTGTTAGTTTTAAAAAAGGGGAGCGGAAGGTAACGGTATTACATTATCCAGGAGAAATTACGTATTATTTATTTGAGAAAAAGATGAATAAGGGAGATTAGCTAAAGATGTAATTCATTAAGAGTTACATCTTTTTCGTTCTGAATTATTTGAAATTAAATTCGATAGATGTTTTGATAGATGTAGTGATAAATATGATTAGTTCTATATGTCTATAAAGAGTATTAGGGTGATTATAAAAATATTATGCGAACTAATTATTGTGAGAAGAAGATAAATTATATGCTAAAGGGGGAATTAAAAATGCTACTAAAAACAATCTACTGTAAGGTGGAAGAAGAGAAAAAGGAATTGTTTTCAAATGCGCAAGGAAAATGGCGTGATATACGGCACCTAGATGGTTTTCATGGACAATTTGGTGGATGGTATGAAGATGAGGCATGTGTATTTACTTTATGGGAAGATAGAAGTACATATCAATCATTTATGAATGGTGCTCACGATACAATTTATTTAAATAGTAATCAAGAGGATACGTTTCTTTCATGTGAAATTGAATTATTTCAAACGTTGTATGATATAACTGATACGCATTTGAAAGACGTTGTTACAGAAGGATCATTCGTAAGAGTTGCTATATGTGATGTAAAGGTGGAAAAGGAAAATCATTTTTTACAGAAGCAAGAAACAATTTGGAATAAAGGAATGGAAAAAGCAAAAGGAATGTTAGGTGGAGTAGTTGGGAAGTCTTTAAAAAATGAAAATCGTTACATAGTGTTAACGTATTGGAAAGATGAAAAGACGCATCAACATTATGTGGAAGAGATTTTCCCAGGTTTATATAAATTAGCTAATATTCATGAAGAGATAGAAGAGATAAAAGGAAAACAAGCTGTATGTAAGGAAGAATGGCTTGTATATTAAACGCTGAAAAAGTGCATAAATGAATGTATAATAAAGATATTTTCTTATAAACAAGTAATTAATAGAAGACGTTATATACCCTTTCATGTTAATATATTTAAGTTATAATAGGAGGCTTACCCTTTTGTATTGTACGGTAGAAGCAGTGTGAGCTTGAAATTTTTTTTAGAAAAGGATGTGCCTAATTTGCGTATCAATAAATTTATTAGTGAAGCTGGAAAAGCGTCTCGACGTGGAGCGGATAAACTAATTAATGAGAGAAGAGTAATTATTAACGGTAAGGTTGCAAAAATTGGTGACCAAGTGAACCCAGGTGATGATGTACGAGTAAATGGAGAGCAGCTTCGAATTGCTCGAGATCACGTATATATCGCTTTAAATAAACCAGTAGGTATTACATGTACGAGTGAAAAATCAGTAAAAGGTAATATTATTGATTTAGTGAATCATCCTTTACGAATTAGTCACATTGGACGTCTTGATAAAGACTCTGACGGTTTAATTTTGTTAACGAATGATGGCGATATTGTTAATGAGATTTTACGTGCTGAAAACAAACATGAGAAAGAATATATCGTTTCAGTAGATAAGCCAATTACACCTGATTTCTTAGAGAAAATGGCAGCGGGTGTTAAAATTTTAGGAACAAAAACGCTTCCTTGTGAGATTACACAGTTATCAAAATATGAGTTCCAAATTATTTTAACACAAGGGCTAAATCGCCAAATTCGCCGTATGTGTGAAGCTTTAGGTTATCAAGTATACACGTTAAAACGTACGAGAATTATGAATATCGAATTGAATAATTTACCAGTTGGGCAGTGGAGAGATTTAACGAAGAAAGAGAAAAGACGTCTATTTGCAGACTTAAATTACGAACCACAAGATTGGTAAAATTGTGAAGTGAAACCAAAAAAATTTGGTTTCACTTTTTTAAATTAAATAAATAATTTTTTTAAACACTTGCAAAAATAAAATGAATAAGATATATTAAATAACAATAAATGGATGTTTTACAAAAGCGAAGAAAAGGACATGAGTTATTTTACCCGGTTATACAGAGAAGGAAGGAAAGCTGAGAACTTCCTAACGCAGAAAAATAACTTACCACCTTAGAGCTGCACTAGGGAAATGAAGTATCTAGTGCCGTGTATGCGACGTTATCGCAAAAGAAGCCATTATGTTTTTTGTGATGGGAATCTGGGTGGAACCACGGATATAAGCATATTCGTCCCTATATTTAGGGATGAATATGCTTTTTTGCATTCAATTTCATAATAAGCGAAGAAAAGGACACGAGTTATTTTACCCGGTTATACAGAGAAGGAAGGAAAGCTGAGAACTTCCTAACGCAGAAAAATAACTTACCACCTTAGAGCTGCACTAGGGAAATGAAGTATCTAGTGCCGTGTAAACGACGTTACCGTAAATGAAGCCATTGTATATTTACAATGGGAATCTGGGTGGAACCACGGGTAAAAGCACGCTCGTCCCTATTTTAGGGATGAGTGTGCTTTTTATTATGAAATGGAGAGATGAAAAATGAAAGAACAAATGATTGAAATTAAATTTCCAGATGGTAGCGTTAAAGAATTTGTAAATGGAGTTACTTTAGAAGAAATTGCTGGATCCATTAGCAGTAGTTTGAAAAAGAAAGCAGTCGCGGGGAAAGTAAATGATGGATTATATGATTTACGCCGAAATATTGAAGAAAATGCGGAAGTGGAAATCATTACTATAGATTCAAATGAAGGGGTAGAAATTGCAAGACACTCCGCGGCACATATTTTAGCGCAAGCTGTAAAAAGATTGTATGGTGATATAAATCTTGGAGTAGGACCTGTTATTGAAAATGGATTTTATTATGATATGGATCTTCCAAGTAGTGTAAACATAGAAGATTTACGAAAAATCGAAAAAGAAATGAAAAAGGTCATAAATGAAAATATAAAGATAGAACGAGTTGAGGTTTCTCGAGAAGAAGCAGCTAAACTGTTTCAAGAAATGAACGACCGCTTGAAATTAGAACTTTTAGAAGCAATTCCTAGTGGGGAAAGTGTAACACTATATAAACAAGGTGAATTTGTAGATTTATGTAGAGGACCACATTTACCATCTACAGGTTATTTGAAAGCATTTCAATTAACTCACGTTTCCGGTGCATATTGGCGAGGTGATAGTAATAACCAAGTGCTTCAGCGCATATATGGTGTTGCATTCTCTTCTCAAAAAGAATTAGAAGAGTATTTACATTTCGTTGAAGAAGCAGCAAAAAGAAATCATCGTAAGTTAGGCAGTGAGCTTGAGTTATTTATGTTTTCTGAAGAGGCTCCGGGAATGCCGTTTTATTTACCGAAAGGACAAATGATTCGTAACGAATTGGAAGCATTTTTAAGAGAAATTCAAAAAGAGTATAAGTATCAAGAAGTACGCACTCCGTTCATGATGAACCAAGAAGTATGGGAGAGATCAGGGCACTGGGGACATTATAAAGATAATATGTATTTCTCTGAAGTAGATAATAAAAGTTTTGCATTAAAACCGATGAACTGCCCAGGGCACATGCTTATGTTTAAAAATAAATTACATTCTTATCGTGAATTACCGATTCGTATGTGTGAATTTGGTCAAGTACATCGTCATGAATTTAGTGGTGCGTTAAACGGATTATTAAGAGTACGTACTTTCTGCCAAGATGATGCACATTTATTTGTAACTCCAAAACAAATTGAAGATGAAATTAAATCAGTAATGGCACAAATTGATTACGTATATAAAACTTTTGGATTCGAATATGAAGTAGAGCTTTCTACTCGTCCAGAAGATTCAATGGGTGATGATAAATTATGGGAGCAAGCAGAAGCGGCATTAGAAAATGTATTACAATCGCTAAATTATAAATATAGACTAAATGAAGGTGACGGTGCATTTTACGGGCCGAAAATTGATTTTCATATTAAAGATGCTTTAAATAGAAGCCACCAGTGCGGAACAATCCAGCTTGATTTCCAAATGCCAGAGAAATTTGATTTAAATTATATAGATGAAAATAATGAAAAGAAAAGACCAGTTGTTATTCACAGGGCAGTTTTAGGGTCATTAGATCGCTTCTTAGCAATATTAATTGAGCACTTTGGAGGTGCGTTCCCGGCATGGGTGGCACCAGTTCAAGTGAAAGTAATTCCAGTTTCAAATGCAGTACATGAACAATATGCCAATGAGATTGCACATAAATTAGCACAAGCTGGAGTTCGTGTTGAACAAGATGCACGAGATGAAAAATTAGGATATAAAATAAGAGAAGCACAAATGCAAAAAGTACCGTATGTTCTTGTTATTGGTGATAAGGAAATGGAAAACGGAGCTGTAAATGTACGTAAATATGGGGAAGAGAAGTCAGAAGTTATTGCGCTAGATGTATTTGTGGCAACTATTGAAGAGGAAATAAAGAATAGAAAATATTGATTGTAAAGAAAACACACTATTAGCAATTAGTGTGTTTTCTTTTTTATCTTACAAAAATGTAAGGTAAATGTAAGCGAAATCGAGGGAACGAGTTGTAGAAAAATGAGAATATGAAGTAGGAAAAAGGTTCATGTTACAGGTGTAACTCTTCTTGAATGAATAATTAAAAAATTCTTAAGAATTCACATGACAAAATAATAAGAAATATGTGAGAAATTAATTTTATACAAAAGGGATGGAGTGAAAGAGATGTCAACAAATGTAGTTACTGTAGAAAGTGTAGAAAAAACGTATGGGAAAAGAAATGAGAATCAGTCAAAAGCATTAAGGGGTGTATCGTTAAGTATTAAAGAAGGAGAATTTGTCGGGATCATGGGACCTTCTGGGTCTGGAAAAACGACTTTACTTAATGTGATAAGTACACTTGACCAAGCGACAGGTGGTAGTGTGACGATAGCTGGTACAAATATTACTTCTATGAAGGGCAATGCGTTATCTGATTTTCGCTCTCAAAAATTAGGTTTCATTTTTCAAGATTTTAATCTTCTAGAAAACTTATCAATTTATGAAAATATAGCTTTACCACTTTCTTTGCAAGGCGTACCGTCAAGTGAGATTACTGGAAAGGTAAATGACGTTGCGAAGAAATTAGGCATCACCGAAATTTTAACAAAATATCCGACGGCTGTTTCTGGAGGACAAAAGCAAAGAACAGCGGCGGCAAGAGCTTTAGTACATAATCCAGCAATTGTATTAGCAGATGAACCGACAGGTGCGCTTGATAGTAAAAACGCAAAAAGTTTATTAGAAGCGATGCAAGATTTACATGAAAATCACAATGTAAGTATTTTGATGGTTACACACGATGCATTTAGTGCAAGTTATTGTGAGCGTATTTTATTTATTCAAGATGGTCTTCTTTATAAAGAATTAAACCGTCAAGGTACTCGAGAGAATTTCTATCAAGACATTTTAGGTGTGCTCGCTCATATGGGCTCAGCTGCTGAGTCTAAGTAGGGGATGAAACTATGTTATTTAAATTATCACGTCATAGTATGAAAAAGATGTTAAAAGATTATATGGTTTTACTTATTGGCCTCGTTATTAGTATTAGTATTTTCTACATGTTCCAAACGATGGCGATGAATAGTGAATTTACAAAAGATAATAGTCTAATTAGTAGTATAAGGCTCGTCTTCTGGGTAGGTGCAATACTATTATCCTTCATTACTGTATTTTATATTATATATGCCAACTCTTTCTTGCTCACGTTAAGAAGAAAAGAACTCGGTATGTACATGATGCTTGGTGCGAAAAAGAAAAAAGTAGCACAGTTATTATTTATTGAAACATTCGGTATGGGTATTGTCAGTATTATTATCGGTATTTTAGTAGGGATGTTACTTGCAAGTGTAGCAGGGAACTTTTTAATGAATGGAATGGAAATTTCAGCAAAAGGTAGTTACGCATCTGTATACACACCAGCAATTTTAGTTACAGCTATTTTCTTCTTAATATTATTTTTCATTACTGGCATAATGAACAGTGTCCGATTGTTACGAAAAACTGAACTAGAGTTAATTCGTGAAGATGAAACACTAGATGAAGTGAAGAAAAGTAAAACTCGCATTATTATAATGACAGTACTTGGTGTATTACTAGTAAGTACAGGGTACTATTTTATGATCAATGTAAAAATATATGCTGAATTAGGTTTTATTATAGCAACCATCGTTACAACACTTGGAACATATTTTATCTTTAGTTCATTACTTCCATTTTTTGTGATGAAAATTAAGGGGAATAAAAAACGAAATGAAACTGGTCTAAATAGTTTTACATATGCACAGCTACGCTTTCGAGTAAATAGTTTATCGAGAGTATTAGGTACTGTAGCAATGTTAATTGCATTAGGCGCAGGTGCGATGACGGCAGGTATGGCGTTCCAAAAAAATGTAGGTATTATGACAGACTTTTCTCGTGTATATGATGTTGTAATTCATGATCCGAATGATCAAGACAAAGCTGCCTTGAAAGAAATGGAAATTGTTGAAGAAAGCAAGTACAAATATAAAGTAGATGGAGAAGCGGTTTATTATTTACGTAACGACTTAACTGCGAAACCGCCACTTGTTTCAGACCATTTTGATACAAAAACTTTAAAAGAGCCTGTTCGCAAACGTGTGACTGAACCTTTAACTGAACCTGTATATTCAGCTTTAGAGGCTCCTGAATTAGCAAAATTCCCTCATATGCCAAAGGATTGGGAAGACGCAGTTGTAAGAGAGATACAAATTACGCATAATCAATTTAGCGGAAAACCAGTAAGAATTGCAGACGAAGAGCATTATAAAGGGATTCAAGGAACAGAACATACTGTAACATTAGCAAAAGTAGATGATATGAAAAAATATAAACCGTTATTGATCGAAATAGACAAGAGACAAAAAGAACAAATTGAAAAAGCAACAGGTGAAAAGGTAGACTTATTTACGAAAATGACAATTTATCAGTTTATGAACAGCTTCATGAGCGGAACAATGTTTATGGGATTTTTCCTCGGAATTGCGTTTTTAGCAATGATGGCAAGTTCCCTTATGTTCAAAATATTAACAGGTGCTTCTCGCGACGTACGCCGTTATGAAATGTTACGAAAAATTGGTGTGAGACGCAGTATGTTAACGAAAAGTATATATAAAGAAATTTCATATTTATTTATCTTCCCAGCGATCATTGGCATTTCTCACGTTTTAGTAGGGCTTAACTTATTCAGCTTTATATTAGTTGACCCGTTTGTGAAAGTGTGGGTGCCAATAGAAATCTTCTTAGTCATTTATTTCATGTATTACTGGATAACTGTTCAACTTTATAAAGGTATGGTAATGCCGAAAGAAGAAGTAGCTAAATAGTTTATGAAAAGAGTCCTTGTGTTGAAAGCAAGGGCTCTTTTCTATGTGTTTTTATAAAAATGTGTATGCGAGATGTTTTCAAATCTTTCTGTAATGAATATAACTTGTTAGACGTAATTCGTTATAACGTTGGATTATCACATTCTCAAACTGTCTTATTAGAAAAGGATTTAAAAAATCCATTGCCTACTAAGGTGATTGAAATGAAGCTACCGTTTTATTGCCTTATGGGGAAATATGACTATAACACTTCATTCCATGCAGCAAAAACATATTTTGATAAGATAGAAGCAGATCAAAAACAATTTATTACTTTTGAGAAATCAGCTCATTATCCACAATTTGAAGAGAAAGAAAAATTCTATAAGTGGATGTACGATACATTCATAAAATAAAGTATATCCGAACTTTAGAGAATTGAAATAGTTAGCGAGATGTATAAAGATTTTTAGATGCATAGTATTACATAGTATTAACTGAAGCGAAATTAAATAAAAAGACTCTTGATAAAAAATAAGAGTCTTAAGTACAACCAACTATGAATGACTTTTCTTTTTATAAAGAGATACAAAAATAAAAAAAGATAGCTGAAGACAAATTGTTTTCAGCTATCTTTTTTCGCCTAAAGTGGAGGTAAATCAATCTTACCTTCTTCAAATAATTCTTTTATCATATGCTTCGTATAACCAGCGGCTTGACCAAATGTGATTTTTGCTGGCATTGGTGCTTCGTTAGCATCTACAACTACATCAATAATACACGGTTTATTTTGTTTTACTGCATTTTCGAAAGCGGGAAGGAGTTCATCTAAATTCTCAACACGGTATCCAATACCTCCACACGCCTCTGCATATTTTGCAAAATCAGGGTTCGTTAAATCTGTTTCGAATTCGATATTACCCATGACTTCTTGCTCGAATTTAATCATCGCAATTTTATTATTGTTTAATACGACGACAACGATTGGTAATTTATATTTTACAGCTGTTACGAAGTCATTCATCGTCATTCCAAATCCGCCATCACCACAAACTGCAAATACTTGTTTATCCGGGAATGCAATTTTTCCAGCAAGAGCACCAGGTAAACCGCAACCAAGTGTTGCGAGCCAGCTAGAAATGACAAATTGCTGGTTTGTCATACGGAAGTGTCTTGCGGTCCATACTGTTACATTTCCGACATCGACTGATAGAATTGCGTCATCATGTGCTACTTGCTGCAGAGCATGCATAACGCGTTGTGGTTTAATTGGAATGGAAGAGTCTTCTTCTTGATCGTGTAATTTATCTTCCCACTTTTTCATCATTTCTTGGTGCTGTTCTAAGAAGGAATGATCTGTGTGTTCTTTAACATTTTCAATTAACCATCGTAATGTTTTATCAGCATCACCAGCTAAACCAATATCTGTCGCATAACGTTTCCCAATTTGGGCAGGATCTGTATCGATATGAATTGTTTTTGCTTTTTCAGGTAAGAAGCCGGTGAACGGATAAGAAGTACCGACCATAATTAAAGTATCTGCATGCTTCATTGCTTCATAAGAAGGTTTCGTTCCAATTAATCCTAATCCACCAATACAAAGAGGGTGTTCATCAGGAATAATTCCTTTAGCTGGTAATGTAAGTACGATTGGAGCACCAATTTGTTCTGCCAATGCAAGTAAAGATTCTCTCGCATGTTTTGTTCCTTTTCCAGCTAAAATCACAGGCTTTTTCGCTTCATTTATTGCGAGTTTCGCTGCATCTAAATCTTCTTTTTGTGGAAACAACTCAGGCAAAGTAAAAGAAGTATTTGTAACACGGGCACCATTTTTCACTTCAAATTTCGGGACATCATCTGGAATAGTAAGAACGGATACACCTTTTTTCGTATAAGCCATTCGAATTGCTTGATTCACTACGGCAGGTAGTTGCTCTGCTGACATAATACGCTGGTTATAAACCGCAACATCATCAAACATTCTTTCTAAATTTACTTCTTGGAAAAAGTCCGTTCCAAGTAAATCGGTTTCTACTTGACCTGAAATTGCTAGAACAGGGGCTTTATCGAGTTTCGCATCATATAAACCATTTAATAAATGAATAGCACCAGGTCCTGCAATTGCCATACAAACGCCAAGTTTTCCTGTTAATTTCGCATAGGCAGCCGCTGCTAATGCACCAGCTTCTTCATGGCGAACTTGAATGAATTTAATTTTATCTTGTTTTTTTCTTAAAGCTTCAATGATAGAATTAATGGAATCTCCAGGCATACCGTATATGTGCTCTACTCCCCAATCAATTAATAAATCAACTAATGCTTCACCTGCTGTTTTCCCAAACATAATTGTTCCTCCTTATAATAGGTATATAACATTATGTTTTGAATAAAAAGGAAAAATATACAAGTAAGAAATTTATCTAGTTATTTGTAATCCAAGAATCAGTGTGGGAGGAACAAAAGCTTCACTTTAGCAACTTTAATGATGACCAGCGAATAAAGTGAACACTGTTATTAGTAAAAAACCACTAGTTGCCCACATTAGAAATGTAAGGAAAGAGAGCTGTTTCTTAGCTTTCCAAAGCATTTCATGAATTGTGACATATCCAAGTGAACCAATAGCACTTCCCATAATGAGGCCTTGCAGGTGAAGAGCTTTTCCTTCCATCAAAATGCCAAAAACTGTGCCAGTACCGAGAATAAGAGAAAGTAATAAAGTCGTTAATAAAAAGGAAATATATTTATGTTTTGTAAAAAGAAATGGAATAATTAAAGCTAATCCTTCTGGAATATGGTGAACGACGATTGCTATTAAAAAGGGAATGGCAGAGTCATTATGATTTATAAAAGCTGTACCTAACGCAAATCCACTCGGTATATTATGAATAAATATAGCGAAAGAGAGAAAAAGAAAGGTTTGCCATGCTTGTTGATCTTTTTTATGTATCATTGGATGGTGACAATAGTTATCTAATAAGCCCATAACTAAAATACCGATAGCTATACCAAGTATAGGTCCAATCATTTCATAGCTTGAAAATGTTTCAGGAATAATTTCAAGTGATAATAATCCGAATAAAATACCGCCACATAATGCGTATAAACGATGCATCTTTTCTTCAATGAGTTGGTGTGTTGCTACTCCAACAGCACCTCCTAATAGTAATCCACCGAACGAAAAAAATGTTACAATCATTGGAATCCATAAACGTTCCATAGTATCACACTCCGATTCTATTCCCTTATTTTTAGCTTACGAAAAGGAAAGTTAGATTAGTCCAAGTAATTGTGTTTGATTATAGAGAAAAAAGTAGTGATTCGTTATAATTTATATATTAATTTTAAGTGAGAAAATGAAAAGGGGAATTGGTTATGCAACAAATTAAAAAAATAGGAAACTCATTTTGGTATATGACACCTGTTTCTGAAACAGATAGACCTATCTTAGGAATGGTCGTTGGACAAGAAAAAACGTTAATGATTGATGCAGGAAATTCAGAAGAACATGCACAATTATTTTTAGAAATGTTAAAAGAACAAAATGTATCGAATCCTGATTTTGTAGCATTAACGCATTGGCATTGGGATCATATTTTTGGATTATCTGTATTACAGAATGCATTAACTATTTCGCACGCTGAAACGAAAAAAGAAATGCAGGCAATAGTATCTTATGAATGGACAGATGAAGCGTTGGACGCACGCGTAAAAGAGGGTACTGAAATTGCATTTTGTGCGGATTGTATCAAGAAAGAGTTTGAAGAAAAAGCGAGAAATATTAACATTATTCCTCCAACCTTATCATTCCAGGATCAAATGGAATTAGACCTTGGTGAAGTGACATGCATGTTAAAACATGTGGGCGGAGATCATGCACATGATTCTGTTGTTATGTACATAAAAGAAGAAAAGATATTGTTTTTAGGAGACTGTATATATGCAGATATTTTTTCTTCAAAGTGGAACTATACGACGAAAAGAACGTTTAAATTGATAGATGAATTAGAGAAATTTGATGCTGAGACATATATTCTTTCTCATGGGACAGCTATAAATCGAGAAGAGTTTTTACAAGAAATTCATTTGCTAAAAACAGTAGGAACATATACAGAAGCTCATAAAGGCGATGAAGAGAAGATAAAGGCAGCGTATAAACAAGAGCTAGATAGAGAATTAAATGCAGATGAGTTAGAAACAATAACGTATTTTGTCAATGGTTATGAAATGAATAATCTGTAAGACACTACATTAATCAAATATAATTAAATTGCACAAAAAGAGTATTGAAATTTAATTCAATACTCTTTTAAATATTAAGTTCCAAGCAATTTCTAAATTTTTTGGCTGGTTCATCATCTGGATTTATACCACTTTCAAAACTGGTAGTGAAAGGTAACCACTGCCAATCTTCGCATCCTACAAAAGCTACTCTTGACCAATTCTCAATGAATTCAATGAAATTATTCGCAATCTTATACCCATGTCCTTCTCCATCGTCGTGGCTTAGGTAAATTATCGGAGCATCTATATCATCTTTCATATCAAATGCTAAATAATCTCCATTTCCCACTTCACAAAATGCTAATTTGTTGTGCCAAACTACATCATATTCATCATCTAGATTTGAAAAAACCTCGTCAACCAAGTCTTTACGTTCTTTTTCGAATTCAGAAAGACTTTCTAAACTCCAGTGGGGTGTTCCGCAAAAAATATCAGTAAATTCATTTGGTAGCTCTACATCGTCAGGTAAAAACCAGCGTAAGCTAAAATTTCCTGAGAACTCTAAAAGTACTTTTTTGAAGCTATTTGGTAGTTTAATACCCAGTTTTTCTTCTACTTGGATTATTTGTTCAAGGGAAGATGGTTCATCTATACAAACTTCTTGAACTTCATCACCTATGTATTTAATTCTAGAAGTTATAATTTCTATTCGTTCTTTTAGTAACTCATAATCCATCTTATCACCTTATGTTATATTAATTAAAGTATATCATTCTTAATAAATTTTTTCGTGTTATTGAGGTTTTAAGTAGCAGCTTTCTTTGCTAATTCAGTAATATATTCAAAGAAAACATCATGTTTTACATCATAAACGACATTTACAGGTCGTCCATCAGTAGTTTCTTCTGTACGTCCTTGGCTTGGTCCGTATGTATGAACGATACTATTAATCGTTTCAGTTTTTGCAAGGCTAGTGTTTCCGACAAAAGCGGTAGTTAGTACATCCCATAAATAGTAAGTAGAGTTCGTTGAGAAGTGAACGAGAGGAGGGACCATTGCATAGCATTGACCAAGGAAATCCATACCAATATACTTTCGCTCTTTTGCCCACTGTTCACGTATGTTTATAGTTAACGGAACTTGGTTTGTACTTTCTAGTGTCACTAAGTCGATTTTAATTTTTGCATCCCATACACGAGCCACTGCTTCAGGGTCCCAAAACGAATTCCACTCAGCTGTTCCATCATGCTCTGGTTCATGTACATTGCCAGCTTTAAGAAATGTACCACCCATCCAAACGAGGCGTTCAATTTTATCTTCGATTATGGGAGCTTCATATAATGCACGAGCAAGGTCAGTTAGGGGCCCAGTAAATAATAAAGTTGTTTTTCCTTCCGTTTGTAGAAGCGTTTCTATTAAATGATGATACGCGGGTTTTGCCACCACGGGTGTTACAACTTTTCCAGACTCATTTAAAATTGGTAGAGCATCTACATAAAATGCATGCATCCGCCAGTCTTTCGGAAACGGGTTTTGCCCGCGAGAGTTTGAAGCGGCTACGGCAATATTACCTTTGCCGAAGCGATCGATAATTTTACGACTGGCAGACATTGCGGGTTCTAAATAGCAGTCTGCTGGGATAACAGATACCCCCGTAAGTTCAATGTTTTCCATTTGAAGTAATAAAAATAATGAAATTAAATCATCTACGCCGCCATCATGATTGAAGTACACTTTTTTCTTCATTGTAATCTCCATCCTATATGATTTAGTTAGAAATTAAATATGAATTGAGGAAAAGTCATCAATAATTTCCACCACTTCAATTTCTCCATTAATCAGTAGCTCAGGAAGATCATTTCTAATATTTCCTTTCCAATACTCTCTAGCTTGTTCGATTTTTTGAGAAAAAGGAATTCCATCTTCTTTCGGTAAAAGATTCCCGTCACCTTCAAAAGAATTTCCGATCACTCGTAGTTTAACAATCTGTAAAACTTCTCGATTGTAAGAATCAAATAATGTTTTCCATTTTAAAGCATCTTCATAGCTTTTTGAAGCGTATAAACAAGATAACCTGGAAGGGTATTCAGGGAATTCTTGTAGTCTAACCATTTCTACAATTGTTTCTCTAACTGCTCTAATTGTTTGATCCATATAACTCATAACTACTTTAGTATTTTCATTATTTATATGTAATTCGTTATTTTTATAGTGTTTATTTAAAATTTGTATGCCATCTTCACCACTAGCATTTAATTGTTCTCTTTCAAAAAAGAAGTGATATAGAGTATTGTGTTGATTTTTGTTAAAAAGAATGATTTGTCCGATATGCATTTTTTTCCTTGTTACGATGTGATATGCGTAAAATTCTGCTTCATTCATGGTTATCCTCCTAGTAATAGTGTAATGCAATGTTAAATTTAGTAATTCAACATTGCGATATATATAACCTCTATAAGTAAAAGTGAGAATTTGAGTAGAAAGGAAAAAATGAAAACGTTTTAAATTTGTTCACAAAATGTTCACTTACGAAGGGGTTTCCAATGTCGATATAATGACAAAGACTCAAAGAGAAAGGATGATGAAATTTGCCAACAACAAGAAAGGAAAACCTCCAATTTGGCATGATGATGTGCCTTGGGATGGTTATCGTAATGACGTTTTACAATTTACTAATGAATGAAACAGGAGGACCAATTTATATTAAAGAGATTGCATTAGAACTATTAATTGGCTTTATTATTGCACTATTAATTGAAATATGTATCGTTGGACCTTGTGCGAAAAAAATTGTATTCATATTGCCATTTGATAAATCTAAAAAAATAAATATTATCGTTGCAATGGCGACAACTATGGTAATTGGAATGGTGTTCTTTATGTCATTTTTCGGTATGGCTATGATGTATTTACATGGTGGACTACAAGGAGATTCATTTGTTTCCATTTATTTTTCGATTTTTATTAAAAATTTCATAATGGCATATCCATTACAATTAATTATTATGGGACCGCTTGTACGTTTCTTATTTGCAAAGTTTGTTATGAAAAAGAAATCTTTTAATGTAGCGTAATTTTCATTTATAAAACATTATATATAAATAATAAAAAACACATCTCGCATTTTTGAGGTGTGTTTTTTTGTTTATTCCAAGTTATTTTCATAGTGATGTGACATTTGTCCTTTTGCCATTATAGGATGATGGTTTTTAATTAAGTCAGAAATAAAGGATGAGGAGATGATTTTTTGAAAGGTATTATATTTGCTATTTTTGCGGGGATATTTATAACACTTCAAGGAACCTTTAATGCGAAACTTAGTTCACATATCGGTATATGGTCGACGAGTATTATAACCCATTTAATTGGATTCAGTATTGCAACAACTGTATTTTTGTTAAAGAAAGAAGAGAAAATAACGGATTTAAAGAGTGTGAAAAAAATATATTTAACAGCGGGTGCATTTGGTGGATTCATTATTTGTGCAGAAACTATGGCGATATATGCACTAGGAGTTACATTGACAGCTGGCACACTTATGGTTGCTCAATTGTTAACGGCAACAGTTATTGAAATGAAAGGACTGTTTCATATAAAAAAGATACAGATGGAGAGATATCATATTGTGGGAACAATAGTAATGATTATAGGTATTGTTGTATTTAATATGTAAATGAAAGGAGAAATGAATATGGAGGATAAATCAGGTTTAATTACGCATTATTTGAAAACCAATAAAACGCTCGAGATTTTTTCAGAAATAGATACAGCTTATTTTCAATTAAATCACTTTGAAAAAGGCGAGCTTATTTGCAATATAGATGACGAAATGGATCGTTTATATTTTGTTGTTAAAGGTAAAGTAAAAGTTTACACGATTACACCTGAAGGGAAGAAACTAATCCTTCGCTTTATCAATCCATTGGCCATTGTTGGTGATATTGAATTAATTCAAAATAGCAAAGCACATAATATCGTTGAGGCTTGTTCAGATGTTGTAGCAATCTCTATTTCTAATACGGTTATTAGAAACAAGTTATTACATGATCCTATATTTATGAAGTTCTTGCTTGAAAACATTGCGAACACGTTAAAAATATCGACTCGTTTTACTGCTCTTAATTTACTTTATCCTGTAGAAGTACGTGTAGCTAGTTATTTGCTTTCAATTTCAACAGATAGTAACGGGAATATGTATAAAGGGGATTTGGATGCAACTTCAGTAACGAGTATTGCAGATTTTATAGGGGTAAGTTATAGGCACGTAATTCGGGTATTACAAAGATTTTATAATGAAAAACTAATTGAAAAGAGTAATGGAGTTATTGTAATTAAAGATTTTTCTAGAATGAAGGAAGTCGCTAAAGATAATATATATGAGCAATGAAAGGGAGAGGAAGATTTTGATTGGATTTAGTTTAGCTATATTAGCAGGAATATTAATTAGCGTACAATCTGTTTTTAATGCAAAAGTAAATGAAAATGTAGGACAGTGGTTAACAACTACATGTGTCCTTGGGATAGGTCTCATTAGCTCTATTCTATTTTATATCATTACAGAAAACAGTATTAGCATTAAAGTGTATACTGCAAATTATTTGTTTTATGTAAGTGGACTGTTTGGTATCGGGTTAATTATTTGTATAATGGGTGCAATAAAGAGTCTAGGTCCAGCATATACGGTGCTAATTAGTCTTATTACTCAATTGGTTGTTGCGTTATGCATTGATACATTTGGATTATTTGGAATGGAGAGCATTCCATTACAAATAAATAAATTAGTTGGTATAGGTTTATTAATTGTGGGAGTAGGAATTTTTAAAAATCTATTTTTGAATAAGAAAGCTATTCATATAAATGAGGATAGTGTCTAAAGGATATAAAGGGGAAAAGTGTGAATGGTCAGAACTTATACATTTAGATAGTAATAAGTGAGCGATGAGGAGAGAGGATAAATGAATCAGTTAATGTTGCAAGATGGTGTACATGATTTGGAAATCGGTGAGATTCAACATTTTAGCTCCTACGTAAAGTGCATGCAAGATTTTATCCCGCTATTTGTCGGGCAGTAAGACCCCTACCTCAAAATTCAGCGAAAGCAAAGAAGTTAGGTGGGGTTCGGGCTGCCGTAAAAGCTCGATTGGTGAGGGCTAATAATCAGTGGGGGATGAGCAAAGCCCCCACTGATTAAATTTTCACTTCACAATTATGTTTCTGCCTTTGATTTTATTGAAATTAACATTTATAACCTAAGTATAAATGTATTGAGCTCTTCTTTACTTATTATTTTTTGAACCGTAAATGAACAAACTTCAACATTTTTATTAAGTTTACAATTCTCATCATTATACGCGTACTACCGTCCCAATCTTTATTTGTAGGTATATCTTTAAAGAAAGGGGAGCAGCTTAATACTTTTATTGTAGAGGACCATTTTTCTATTAATTTTGGATTGTTTACGTAAAAATACATCATAGCACCATTATTACCGGATTTCTTTACAGTAGCATTCGAAAGATTCAGTGCGAACTTTGATTCAGCGTCAAAATATAATTCTCCTCCAGGGAAACGTTTTGACATAGCGACTACGATCTTTTTTAAATCTTCTTCTTTAAAGTAATAAAACACACCTGCTGATATAAAAAGAATACCGTCGTTTGAATTATATTTTATATCGTCAAACCAAGAAGTATCAAATAGTGATTTAGCAATGCTAATGTTTCTAGGCGTATCTTCAATTAAAGTTTTGCGAAAAGAGATTGCATCGGGCAAATCAAGGTTGTACCAATGTATTGTACCGTTATCGATTCTTGAAAAAGTAGTGTCTAGTCCGGAACCGATGTTTACAATAGTAGCATTCGGGTGTTTTATTATAAATTGTTTTATCGTATCGTCAATTTTTCGTGCACGGGTAATGTATGTGATACATCCGTATTCGCCAAATATATTTGCTATTGTTGAGAAGTCAAAATTACATTCTTTAATAATTCGAATAGCCTCTATATCATCTAAAATATCCTTATTTTTCTCACTGCCATATGCTCTTCCCCATAAGGGAATAAGCATCGTACCTTGCACGGATTGTAAATCTAATTCTTTAGCCATGAAACATCCTCCGTTTAGTAATAAACAATATATTTAGTCGTTATTTAACATTTTTGAGAGCATTGTATTTGTTTTATATAGTCCATAAGTTAAATCCCGCCTATCTTCTTCAGATAACTTTTCGAGGTTTACTGTGAAATTATTATATATTTGTTTCCATCTCTCATAATGTACTTTTTCAGCTTTTTCTGTCAGAGAGATTAATATAGCTCTTTTGTCTACCATATCTTTCTTTTTTATGATGTATCCGTTTTGTTCTAAGTTACGTACTGTTACACTTAATTGTTGTTTAGGGATGTTTAAATAACTAGCAATCATTTTTAAATTTACAGGCACCTTTTGCTGGGCGATATACTCTACTACATGTTGTTCTAAATGTGTAAATTCTGAGGATTTCTCCGATAGTAATTTAAAAGTACCTGACATATTTAATAATAAATTCATGTATTCGTTTAATAATTCGTTTTGGTTCATTGTTTTTGATTCCTTTATGAGTTTAGTTATTATTTTATTACTAAATTCAATATAAATCAATTAAAATTACTCTTTATAGTAAATGAATGTTTACTAATAACTGTTTTTTGAATTTATGTGGACTGAATTATGAGGATGCGAGAAGTGGTTTTAGGGAACGAGAATATAACCGAATATAAAATATTACTAAACGTATATAACTAATGAATACAATGTCTTTTTCAGTTATTAAGTTGTAAATCATTTTATGATAAAATCTTTTACATAATTTAATAAAGGGGTAGTATTTAATGGGTTATTTCTCAAATGGTTTATTAGTTTTGTTTGTGCTTATCGTATGTAGTTGTATAATTTTTGGTTGATAATATAATGAGAGTCTTATATAAAAGAAGTTATCTTAAGTGAGATAACTTCTTTTTATTTTATATTGAGAAGGAATTCTATCTTTCTTATTGAAGTTTGTTCTAGTTATTTTTACATCGATCAGATTTGTGTAAAGGGAATTTTATGAAATATAAACAAGCCAGAGAATAGGGAGTGTTTACATGGAAAATAGTATACGCTACACAAGTGAACACCCTACAGATTTTAATGGATTATTATCCTTATACGAATCTTTAGGATGGAATTCTCTTAAATTAACGGTTAACGAGTTAGAACGAATGTGTAAGCAAAGTTGGTATGCAATTTATGTTTTTGATGATAAGAGGTTAGTAGGGATGGGGCGTGTCATATCAGATGGAGTCATAACAGGCATTATTTGTGGAGTTGGTGTATTGCCAAAATATCAGTCTAGTGGCATCGGAAAAGAAATAGTGAAACGATTAATCCAGCACTGTGAACAAAACAAGGTTATTCCACAACTTATGTGTGTAGAAAAATTGTAATCTTACTATGAATCTATAGGGTTTGAAGCATTCTCTATTGGGATGACAAAACATATTATAAGATAGAGGTGCTTTATCCTGCTATTTGTCGGGTAGTAAAACCCCACGGATTAAAGTTTCACTTTATATTTTCAGTTTACTTGTACATATTTTCAAACTTCAACATAAAGGAGAATGGCTGTATGGAGATTGCTAAAGGAGTAGAAATGTTACAACTTGAATTTCAAGAATTTGTTATTCATCCAATTCTTTTATGGAATGATGAAATGGCAGTATTAATAGATACGGGTTTCCCAGGACAAATTGAAGATATACAAGTAAAGATGGAAAAGGTTGGGGTATCATTTGATAAGTTAAAAGTCGTGATTTTGACGCATCAGGATATTGATCATATAGGTAGTCTGCCAGAATTGTTGCAGCGCTGTCGAAGTAATATTAAAGTTTATGCGCACGAACTAGATAAGCCATATATCGAGGGGGATTTACCTTTATTGAAGGACGGAAATGTAGAGAACCGCCCAAAAGGAAAAGTGAGTGAGACTGTGATTGACGGGCAAGAACTTCCGTATTGCGGTGGAATACTAATTCTTCATACTCCAGGGCATACTCCGGGTCATATTAGTTTATATTTGAAACAAAGCAAAATTCTTATTGCAGGAGACTCTATGTATAGTGTGAATGGGATGTTAGGAGGAATTCACGCCCAAACAACTATAAATATTAAGGAAGCAAAGCAGTCTTTGAAGAAGTATTTAAATTTACATATTGAATCTGTAGTTTGTTACCATGGGGGATTAAGTAAGGAGAATATAAATGTTCAACTTCAAAATTTGTAAAGTTAAAATGGAGTTTTTTGTTAATTGACGTTGAAGTATAATCTGATTATTAGTATATAAATAAATTATAAAAGAGCATGTTTGAAAAAATTCAAACATGCTCTTTTATTAAAGCAAATCAGTTTAATATGAATGACCTAATCCGTTCCAATAAAAAGAAACGATTTCTTGTGCTAATTCATCTATATTTGCAAGAATAGGATTGTGATTTTCATCTTTAAAATTCCCAATTGATAATAAAGATACGAAAGCATGAGCCGCAAATTTAGCGTTTCCTTTCGGAATTTCTCCGATGTGCATCGCATTATCGAGTGCTTTTTCTAGTACTTCATACATATTATCTTCAGCATTTTTTAATTGTTTCAATTGTTCTTCAGATAACGACAGTTTAGCATCTTTCATAAAATTTTTCATATCAATATCCATCGTTGCGTGTAAGTAAACTTTGGCGAAGTCTAATAATCTTTCTTCTAAAGTTTTGTTTGTAGAGAGTATTTGAGACATATTCTCTCGTATACGTATCATCATTTGGGTCATAGTAGCGGTAAATAAATCGGCTTTTGTTGAATAGTAATAGTAGACGGTTGCTTTCGTAACACCACAAACTTTTGCGACTTCATCCATAGAAACGACTTGATAATTTTGTGTAAGAAATAAGCGAGTTGCCACTTCTAAAATGGTTTCTTTTGTAGATTTTGTATTTTTATTTTGCCGTGGCCTTCCGAGAGGACGTTGTTTTTGTTCCAAATCCATTCGCTCCTGACATTTATTCTTGAGATAATTATAACATAATTTTCAATCATTCTTGATTAATTAACCTACCAGTATATATAATTAATAATGAAGGAAAAAAGGAAGGTGGGTTTTTATGAAAAAGCACCCGTTACATATGTTAGGGAGGCTTGTAGCAGGGAAAAATACGCAATGGATCACTTTATCGGTGTGGGTTCTTATTACATTATTACTTTCATTTACGTTACCACAAGTAAACAGTACGAAAGAACCGAATCCAAAAAATTTACTTGAAACAGCTATGTCACAGCAAGCGGAAGCGCTTATGAAAAAAGAGTTTCCGAATAATGCAGGGAATCCGTTGTTAGTAGTGTGGTATAGAGATGGTGGATTACAGTCACAGGATTATAAACTCATACAAGACGTTTATAAAGAGTTAAAAGCTAGTCCTTTAAAAGAACAATCAACGTTACCGCCATTTGATACAATTCCAGAGCAAGTATTATCAAAAAGTGCATCAAAAGATGGTACATCATTTGTTACACCGGTATTCTTTAATAAATCTGCTGGTACGGATATATTAAAAGGAAATCTGGAAGAGTTTAGAAAAATAGTGAATAGTAAGGTGGATGAAGATCCATTTAAACAAAAAATAAGTGAATCTGGTTTACATGTTCGATTATCTGGGCCTGTAGGTATTCAAACGGATGCAGTTAGTTTATTTAGTCAAGCAGATGTGAAATTGTTAGTGGCTACTGTATTATTAGTCTTGGTCCTATTAATTTTGCTTTACCGTTCGCCAATTTTAGCAATTTTACCTATACTTGTTGTTGGCTTTGCATACGGTATCATTAGTCCTACACTCGGTTTTTTAGCTGATCATGGATGGATTAAAGTAGATGCCCAAGCAATATCAATTATGACAGTATTATTGTTTGGTGCTGGAACAGACTATTGTCTATTTTTAATTTCGAGATATAGAGAGTACTTGTTAGAAGAAGAAAGTAAATATAAAGCATTACAACTTGCGATTAAAGCTTCTGGCGGTGCAATAATAATGAGTGCGTTAACTGTTGTACTTGGATTAGGGACATTATTACTTGCTCATTATGGTGCCTTTCATCGATTTGCAGTACCATTTAGTGTTGCTGTATTTATAATGGGAATCGCGGCTTTAACGATTTTACCAGCACTATTATTAATTTTCGGTAGGATTGCATTTTTCCCGTTTATACCGAGAACAACTTCAATGAATGAGGAGTTTGCAATAAAGAAAAAGAGGGCTGTAAAAGTTGAAAAATCAAAAGGCTCCTTTAGTAAAAAACTTGGAGATGTAGTAGTACGAAGACCGTGGACAATAATTATGCTAACTGTGTTTGTATTAGGTGGATTGGCTTCGTTCGTACCACGTATTCAATACACATATGACTTATTAGAATCGTTTCCAAAGGATATGCCTTCTCGCGAAGGGTTTACGTTAATTAGTGATCATTTCTCGGCTGGTGAACTAGCACCAGTAAAAGTGGTTGTTGATACGAAAGGAAAAGAGCTTCCTATTAAACAAGAACTAGAGAAATTTTCTTTCATAAATACAGTGAAAGAGCCAAAAGAGGGAAAAGAAAATAAGCAAATACAAATGTATGAAGTTTCTTTAGCGGAAAATCCATACTCAATTGAAGCGTTAGATCAAATTCCTAAATTGAAAAGTAATGTAGAAAAAGTATTAAAAGATGCTGGGATTAGTAATGCTGAAGAGCAATTGTGGATTGGTGGAGAAACAGCTTCATTATATGATACAAAGCAAATTACTGAACGTGATGAATCAGTAATTATTCCAGTAATGATTAGCATTATCGCTTTACTATTACTTGTCTACTTACGATCGGTTGTTGCGATGATTTATTTAATTGTAACTGTCGTTTTATCATTCTTCTCAGCGTTAGGAGCAGGATGGATATTGCTTCATTACGGTATGGGAGCGCCGGCCATTCAAGGTGCGATACCGTTGTACGCATTCGTATTTTTAGTTGCTTTAGGTGAAGATTATAATATCTTTATGGTTTCAGAAATATGGAAAAACAGAAAGACACAAAATCACTTGGATGCAGTAAAAAATGGTGTAATACAAACAGGTAGTGTTATTACATCGGCAGGTTTAATTTTAGCAGGAACTTTTGCAGTGTTAGGTACACTTCCAATTCAAGTATTAGTTCAATTTGGTATTGTAACTGCAATTGGCGTATTACTAGATACGTTTATCGTAAGACCGTTACTTGTACCCGCAATTACAGTTGTGTTAGGCCGATTTGCTTTTTGGCCAGGTAAACTTTCAAGAAAGAGTGAAGAAATACAAAAGGTGGATGCATAGTGAAAAAAGCCAAGGGTATTTTCCTTGGCTTTTTTCAATGTAGTTAATTAATTTTTTGAAGTCAAATCATCAGCTGCAGCGTGATCAGCATCTTCAATTGTTGTTTCGGGCATTCCGTATAAGCCGTTCATTGCTTGTTCTTCAATAGTAAGGTTTGCAGTATTATTATTTTGAATAGATGTAGTATTTTCAGTAACATTTTCCTTTTTATTCATATTTTTGTTATTCATGTATGTATCCTCCAAATTTCATTTGATTTATCTATAGTATGTGGATGGATTTCAAGAAATATGTGAATTGATTCTTACATATGTTATATAATTAAATAAATAATTAGGGTGAAATGTAAACTGTTAGGAGTGAACAATTATGGTGAAAGCAAGGGAAATAGCCTTCTAAAATAAAAAGAAAATTTTAGGAGGCTATTAGAATGAAGTTTCATGTAATTGATAGAGAAGATTGGAGTAGAGAGCAGTATTTTGAGCATTATTTAAAGTTGAAATGTACATTTAGTATGACTGTTAATGTTGATATCACGATGTTATTAGAGGAAGTATATCAAAAGGGAATAAAATTTTATCCCGTTTTTATATATTTAATTTCTAGAGTAGTAAATAATCATAAAAAATTTCGAACATGTTTTAACGATGAAGGAGTTTTAGGCTATTGGGAGGAAATGATACCGAGTTATACAATCTTTCATAAAGATGATAAGTCTTTTTCAAGTATATGGACGGATTATTCAAGTGATTTCCGCACTTTCTATAAAAATTATGAAGACGATATGAGATGCTATGCTAGTGTTCATGGTCTTTTCACGAAAGAAAATATTCCTCCTAATGTATTTCCGATTTCTAGCATACCTTGGAATAGTTTTACTGGATTTAATCTTAATATTAATAATGATGAAAATTTTCTATTGCCAATTATAACTTGTGGGAAATATTTTAACGAAGGAAATAAGGTTATGCTACCAGTTTCATTGCAAGTACATCATTCGGTTTGTGATGGATATGATGCGAGTCAATTTATAGAAGATTTACAGCAGTTAAGTAACACTTGCAACGATTGGCTTAAGTAATATCTAATTTTTAATTATATAAAGTGAAACTTTAATCAGTGGGGTGTCAGCCCCCGCTGATTATTAGCCCGACCCCCACCTAACTTCTTTGCTTTCGCTGAATTTTGAGATGGGGGTCTTACTGCCCGGCAAATAGCGGAATAAAATTGAAAATGAATAAAAGAAGAGACCATGTGGTCATCTCCCTGTCAAGTAGACAGTAATAAAAAGAGTATTATGCCACGGCCTTTTCCCGATATTCTATC
>NZ_JASNGE010000089.1:0-1358 GCF_030164735.1 Bacillus sp. RB3 | reverse complement strand
AAATATTTGTTGGGTTCTAATACAGATCCTGTACAACTCTTAAAAAAGATGGATGAAGCTACTCGAATTCAGGACAAAGTAGCTGGATTATCTGAGGAACAAGTAGATAAGCACTATATTCATTACGTAGAAGAAAATCATTCTCCCGATTATTATATGTATGCATATCCTTATCGAACCGCTTATGTAGGAGATGCCATTCAATATGTATTAGATATCAATAAATTTACTACGGATGGATGGGGACCTTGGCATGAAGCTGGACATTTGAGACAACAGATTCCTTGGAGATTCTATAATATGGGCGAAGTTCAAAATAATATTTACAGTCTCGCTGTAGAAAAAGCATTTAATCAACCATCAAATTTGGAAAAAAGCGGAACTTATACGAAAGCCTTTCAATATCTAGAACAAACGAATAAAAATTATGACGAAATTAGTGATGTTTTTGTTAAACTTGTTATGCTTTGGCAACTACAGTTAGCATATGGAGAGGATTTCTATCCTAAATTGCATCAATTATATAGAGACATGCCTTCAAATGAGATTCCACAAACTGATGAAACGAAAAAACAATTATTTATGATTTCAGCATCAAAGGCAGCAAAACAAAATTTGATTCCTTTCTTTGAGAAGTGGGGATTACGTCCAAATAACGATACGATTCAAAAAGTGGCTGCATTAGGGTATCCAATTTTAACAGCAGAGATTTGGAAGGGTACAGATTCTAATCCAATAAAACCAGATATACCGAACTCTTCTAGTATTTTAGAAGGAAAGCAATTTGCATGGTCACTGAAAGGGATTGGAGATTTTGAATTTGCGAAAGTAAATTTAAATAAATCAACAGAAGAAATGCAAATTGATTTAAAAGCAGGTGTACCACATAACTACTTTGATAGTACATATGCAAGTATTAAAGTACAAAATGCATCAGGGAAAGTAGTATACAATAAAGACATTTATGGAAACAAACAACAAAATGCTGAATCGCAAAAAGTTTCAGTCAAAGTAGGAGATTATATTGAGTTAACACATCTAGAAGGTGTGCATAGAGCTACTCTTACAAATGTAGATAATAGTAAACAAGAGAGCTTTGGAAAAAAAGCCATATACGAAGTTACAAAAGAAGGTCTGAAGAAAGTAGAAAAAATGCCAGAAGCAACAATTCTAGATGGAAAGCAATTCGCATGGTCGCTAAAAGGAATCTGTGATTTCGAGTTTGCTAAAATCAATTTCAATAAGTCGACAGAAGAAATGCAAGTGGACTTAAAAGCAGGCGTACCGCATAACTACTTTGATAGTACATATGCAAGTATTAAAGTACAAAATGCATCAGGGAAAGTAGTATACAATAA
>NZ_JASNGE010000088.1:0-1416 GCF_030164735.1 Bacillus sp. RB3 | reverse complement strand
GGAGGTGCATTTTTTATGGCTAAATTTTCTTCAAAAGATAAAATACAAGCAGTAAAACGATATCTAGAAGGTACGGAAGGCGGAAAAACCATTGCTAATTCTATAGGGGTTCATCCTAGAGAACTTTATCAATGGATTAAACGGTTTGAATTTTCAGGGGAAAAGGCGTTTGAAAAACGCTATACAACTTACTCTCTCGAGTATAAACTAGATGTAATTCATTATATGAATGAAAATGGGACATCTCTGAGAGAAACAGCTGCTTTTTTTAATATTCCTTCTTGCGAAACACTCCGAAAATGGAAAGTAGCTTATGAAACAGAAGGATTAGATGCCCTAAAATCAAAGAAAAAGGGGCGTCTAACCATGGCCAAAGAAAAAGCTAAGCTACAACATTTAAAACAAAACGAAGTATTTCTTGAAGGTTCTATAGAAGCGCTACAAGCAGAGAATGAACGTCTGCGTATGGAAAATGACTATTTAAAAAAGTTGAATGCCTTAGTTCAAAAGAAGAAAACATCACAGACCAAGACAAAGCGCAATTGATTTATGAATTAAGGCATAAATATAAGGTCGTTGACCTTGTGAAAGTCGCTAATATCGCTCGTAGTACGTATTATTACTGGATGAAACAAGCGAAACGTCCAGATAAATATAAGAAAGTTAAAGAATTAATTAAAGAGATTTTTAGTGAGAATTTTGGGAGGTATGGTTATCGTCGTATTACATTGGAATTACGTAATCGAGGCCATGCATTAAATCATAAAACCGTTCGACGTTTAATGAATATCCTGGGATTAAAATGTCTTGTTCGATTAAAAAAATATCGTTCATATAAAGGGACTGTCGGGAAATTCGCTCCTAATATTTTAAAACGTAATTTTCACGCATCAAAACCAAACGAGAAATGGGTAACAGATGTGACGGAGTTCCACTTACATGGTAAAAAACTATATCTATCACCCATTTTAGACTTATATAACGGAGAAATTATAGCTTACAATATAGAACATAGACCTGCCTATTCCCTTGTTTCTAAAATGTTAAATAAGGCGTTTCAATGTTTGAATGATAAGGAAACTCCTATTTTACACTCGGATCAAGGTTGGCATTATCAAATGCGACAATATCATCAGTCGCTTAAAAAACATAACGTTATCCAAAGTATGTCCCGTAAGGGAAATTGCTTAGATAATGCAGTCATGGAAAATTTCTTTGGCTTATTAAAGTCTGAATTACTTTATCTTAAAGAGTTTGAAAGTATGGAACAATTTAAGCAAGAACTAGAAACTTATATTCATTACTACAATCACAAAAGAATTAAAACAAAACTAAAAGGATTGTCCCCTGTGCAATACAGAGTTCAATCCTTAGTAGCTGCTTAATATATTTGTCTAATTTTTTGGGTTCAGTTCA
>NZ_JASNGE010000087.1:0-1434 GCF_030164735.1 Bacillus sp. RB3 | reverse complement strand
TGAAGTGACCCCCGAAAGTTAGACAGGTCGTTTCATTAGGCAGCCTCTAGGGTATGAGCCCGGTATTGTACTGGGCTCATACCCTTTAATTTTGCCTTAATTCTTTTATGATTATAGTATTCTATATACTTTGCTAATTCTTGTTTGAAATGTGTTATACTTTCAAATTCTTTTCGATACAGAAATTCCGATTTCATGATACCGAAGAAATTTTCAATAACGGCATTGTCATAACAGTTTCCTTTGCGAGACATACTTTGAGTTATGCCACAATTCTTAAGAGAATGACGGTATTGTTTCATTTGATAGTGCCAACCTTGATCAGAGTGAATGAGGAGTTTATCCGGATCGGTTACACAATAAAGGGCTTGGTCCAACATCGTTGAAACAAGGGAATAGGTCGGTCTTGAACCAATTGTATACGTGATAATTTCACCATTAAATAAATCCAACATTGGTGATAGGTATAACTTCTCCCCAAATAACTTAAACTCCGTAATATCTGTAACCCACTTTTCATTTGGTTTTTCAGCTTGGAAGTTGCGATTTAAAATATTTGGCGCAATTTTCCCAACTGTCCCTTTGTAAGAGCGATATTTTTTCATACGAACCAGACATTTTAACCCTAATTCTTTCATAAGGCGATACACTTTTTTATGATTTACTTTGTGTCCACGATTCATAAGTTCATCACGAATACGACGATAACCATAACACCCATCGTGTTCATTATAAATAGCTTGAATCAGTTCTTTTACCTCCGCATTTGGATCAGGACGATTAAAACGTTTCATCCAGTAATAGTACGTACTACGTGGAATGTTTGCGAGTTGAAGTAACTCCTTGATAGGAAATTCATGCCTTAACTCGTAGATTACTTGCGCTTTGTCTTGTTTGGTGATTTTTCTTTGTTTTGAACTAAGGCATTCAACTTTTTTAAATATGCATTTTCCATACGTAAACGCTCATTTTCCGCTTGTAAGGCTTCGATTGATCCTTCATCTACTGGCTTTATTTTTTTATCTTTCATGGTTGGACGCCCCTTTTTCTTTGATTGTAGGGCATCCAATCCTCCTGTTTCATAAGCTATTTTCCATTTCCGAAGTGTTTCATAAGACGGTATATTGAAAAGTGCCGCTGTTTCTCTGATAGATGTCCCGTGTTCATTCATATAATAAAGTACATCTAGTTTATACTGGGCTGGGTAGAATGTATAGCACTTTTCAAAGGCCTTTTCACCTGAAGACTCATATCGTCTAATCCACTCACGAAGTACGCTAGGGTTAACTCCTATAGATTTAGCAATTGTTTTTCCACTTTCTGTACCATCTAAATATCGTTTCACCGCTTGGATTTTTTCTTTTGAAGAAAATTTAGCCATAAAAAATGCACCTCCAATTGTTAGACTGTGTCTAACAATTGGGGTGCACTTCA
>NZ_JASNGE010000085.1:0-2343 GCF_030164735.1 Bacillus sp. RB3 | reverse complement strand
TTTGTTTCGTTCAGTTTTCAAAGAACTACTTGGTCGCTCATTTGCGACTTCCTTATGTTAACATCTTCGTTAGTTAATGTCAACTAAGTTTTTTTATTTCATTTGTCGCTTGCGACGTTATTGTCATCGGCGACTTGTCCTATATTACACCTCTATATAATAATAGTCAATATTAATCTTTCATTTTTTTAAAAAGATAAAAAAGACTCTCATACCCCCCTTTTATTTCTCATACATATCAATAAGATAACTGAAAGGAGTGTAGAACTTGTTCAACCCTTCTTTATTACACATCATAAGCTCCCATTCAAGAAGCCCACACTATCATAGGAAGTTTCCAATCATTCTATTTTGGAGTCAAAAAAGCGGTTGTACTTCTCTTGCTAAGTGGTTCTTTTACCAGATTGATTTATTACAAACCGCTCTAAGCTATAGTCCTTTCATTCATAATTATGAATATGATATATACAAAAGTACACCTACCTATAGTGTACGACTAGGAATAGCTCTACGAGAAAAACAAAAAGAAACTTTTAAACTCGTTCGTAACCCTTATAGGAGAGCAGTCAGTTCTTTCGTATCCTTAATTGGACCTCCTTATATGGAACATCCCGAATGGAAACCCATCCGAAAGTTTTTATATCAAGATGAAAATTCCTCCAAAGGGATCTCATTTAAACAATTTCTATACTATCTATTTATGAAAGGAGCTCACGCAAGTGATATTAACCCACATTTCACACAACAATATATAGCTGGTGAAGGAGAATATGTGACCAATTATATATACTTAGAAAACTTCGATCAGGAAATGAAAGAATTAGAAAAGCGTTTCGAATTAAAAACCGCACCAATAAATGAGTTCTCAACATCATGGCATCATCAAACTCCCGCCATGATTTATAAAGGGGATTTTAGCGAAGGCGATATTACTGATCCTTTATTTCCCCGTCATCCGACTTTTGAAAGCTTTTATGATACTGAATGTATACAACTTGTCCAAACAATATTTCAAAATGATTTCGACACATATAAATACAGCAAAGAATATCCATACTAACTTTAGTCTATTATCTTTGCTAAATAAAAAAGATACCTCATATATAAGGTATCTTTTTAACATTTCAATTATATAAATCATACTGTTTAACAGTCTCTATTCTCCACCTTGTTACCTTTTAATAGATTACATAACTTTTGCTTATCCGCCCATCCTACTCCGATTAAAACTAAACTCGCTCCCATTATTACTCTCCATGTCAGAGATTCATTTAATAGAATAATTGAAGTAACAATACTTATTAATGGTAATGCATTTAAATATAATCCGCTTACTGATGCTGAAACTCTCTCTAGCGCTTTATTCCAAAACCAATATGCTAAAATTGTTGCTCCAATAACAAGGTATATTACACTAAGTCCCGTTTTCCAAGTTTCAACCTTTGGGAGACCGTAATAAAAAATTTCTACCAGTGCAAACGGTAAGAGAATAACAGCTCCAATAATTAAAGTTAATGTTGTAAAAACCTCGTTTGATAAATACTGTTCTTGTTTTGGCCGTTTTAGCACAACTGTGTAGAAAGCAAATAGAAAAGTACTTAATAATATCAGTATATCTCCTATTAAAGACACTTCTTGATTAGCACTTTTAGATGGAATCGTAATAAAGAGTACTCCTATAGCCCCCAATATAATTCCTATCCAATAATTCAATCGAATGTTCTCTTTCAAAAAGAGTGCTGAAAAAAGAATTGTAACTAATGGTAATGCAGCATCTATAATACTCACATGTAATCCACTGGTTAAAGAAATACCGTAGGATGTAAACATAAAATAACCAGCTACACCGGTAAAAGCTAACAAACTCATTCTTTTCCATGGAACTTTTTTATGTACAACTGATTTTTGTAGTTGCTTAAATGAGAATAGCATACAAATTCCACCTGCAAAGAAAAGACGAATAAACAACAAAGTAAACGGCTGAATAGATTCTAACGCCCATTTTGTTGGCGCAATGGCTGTGCCCCATAATATAACAGCCACTAATAACATGCATATTTCTTTCATAATCCCCCACACCCATCAAAAATATATGTTAACTACCTTAATTATAGATTTTTTCTAATGTAAAATCCTTTAAAAACAAAAAAGGTTATGTTAAAAGAGCTAGATTGCTACTTTTCATATAACCTTTTTATATAAGATCACAAACATTCTTGTTACATCTGGACTATATTCTTATAAAGGTAATTCTTACCTTTAAATTTAAAATAATAAAAATAAACACAAAAAAACCTAAGTCGAAACGACTTAGGTTTTTGCTTGGCGACGTCCTACTCTCAC
>NZ_JASNGE010000084.1:0-2364 GCF_030164735.1 Bacillus sp. RB3 | reverse complement strand
GGGCATCGCTGCCCCCAACTCCCCTCAGAACCGTACGTGACAGTTTCCCATCATACGGCTCAAGCCTTCTTTTTATCCGATTTCAGTCCCTTTAGTATAGGCAAGGTAAGTGAACTAATTTTAAGTTTAAATTAGACAATATGAGGTGTTGCGGAACAGGCATGTCTTTTACGACTACCTTTTCCCCGTTTTGTAGTGGAGTTTTGCAGATAGCGCAGCGGTAACCTTGTTTTCTAGCCAGCTTCATTCTATCCATCGTGTTTTCCGTATCAAATACCTTACGGTCTCTTTTTTCCCAGTATTCTTTCAATGTTGGGTCATCAGGACTATTTTTGAATTTCACCATGTTGTGTCTCTCAATCTTAATCCATGACATATGTAAGAGTTGGATATTTGTTTTCGGGCAGGTTGGTGTCCAAGCATTTCCACCATGATGTGGATGCCTGTAATATCTTGCATATATCCATTTCCACGACTTCTTTGGATGGAGCTGTCGAAGATGTTTGCCGATTCTCCAATAGATATAGCTATCCATTGTACCAAAGATTTTCTTAGAAACGACATGTTTCCAGTATTGCCCGTATCCTCTGATAATAGGATTAAGCACTCGGATGATTTCTCCGATGGGTTGCCCCCTCATGACACGTAAAGTATCTCCAATTTTCTTCTTCGCTTTCTGTCTACTGCCCTTACTTGGTTTGATGAACAGTTTATTTCCCTGTTCAGTTTGGTACTGCCGAATCAAGAATCCTAGGAACTCAAATCCTTCCTCAATATGTGTAACCTTCGTCTTTTCAGGGCTTAATTCCAATCCCCTGTCCTTTAAGTAGGGACGAAGTCTCATATATACAGAGAGTGCTTGTTCTTTTGTCTCCGTTAAGACCACAAAATCATCTGCGTAACGGATAAGGGTAAATTTGCAAGCAGGATTCATAATATAACTATCATTAGCTTTATAGTTTTTCTTGTAAGTAATTCCCAAGGTTTCTTCCATTCCATGAAGGGCAATGTTAGCGAGAAGTGGCGAGATAATTCCTCCTTGCGGAGTACCTTCTTGCGTTTCCGCGAAAAAGCTTTGCTCCATGTATCCCATCTTGAGCCATCGCTTCAATAGTTTTCTTCCTGGGAAGTAAGAAGTTTGTTTGAGTATCCACTCATGGTTGAGATGATCAAAACAGCCCTGAAAATCTCCTTCAAATATCCATTTCTTCTTTGTGCCCCCGTTGATTCTATTGAAAATGCTTCGTATGGCATCATGGGTACTTCGCTTAGGACGAAACCCGTAAGAAATAGCTTCAAATCTGGCTTCCCACTGTGGTTCAAGGGCATTTCGCACTATATTTTGATATACCCTATCCTTTATAGTTGGGATGCCCAACGGTCGCAATTTTCCATTTTTCTTCACAATGTATATACGTTTTGCTGGTTTTGGTCGGTGTTGTAGCGTATTTAACTTTTTGAGTTGCTCATAGAGAAGATTTCTTTCTCTGCGACTCAAGGCTGTATGTTCATCAACACCTGCTGTTCGCTTTCCCTTATTCTGCTGTGTTACTCGTCTAATTGATAACAGTAAGTTTGCTTCGCTTCTCATGAGTAAGCGTTGAAGTTTTCTTACCTTTCTTTGTTGCTGTAACTGTTCGGCACGGTAAATTCTTTGTCGTAACTTCGTCACATACATCTGAACTGCTTTCCAGTCCACTGTGTTCCAGTTTGTATACGAGACGTGCGCCGACGCTCGTTCTGAGGTGTTCATAACTGCACGCTCCTATTCGTCAGAAGATAACTTACAAATGTATTTCCATGTTGAAGACCTATAAGAAGTGGGCTCCCTTTCAGGCTTGTCATGGGTTTGTCCGTAAGGACGACAATATCCGCTCAGTTATACATATTTCTATGCTTTCCTGTTTCCTTTCGGCTAGCGGCTTTTGCTTTCTCTTATATCCTTTACCCTCTGCCACATCGTTTGACTTTACAGTCATCCTACTGCTTGCGCAGATGACATAGGGCTTACCAAGTTTCACATTCCACAGATACGACAGGGTTAGGTGGACTCTTTACTCCGGATAAGTTGCGGGATGCAACGCGGCAGTATTATGAGAATGCCTTTCCTCTTATCAAGACCTGGGTAGAGCTGTACATTATCCCAAGCTAACGATTACGAAGCTTACGAGCCTTCACTCTCGTTCACCGTACCTGTCTTCTCCTAGCGGTATTCCGAGTCATGTACAGACTCTCTGTTTCCACATTTCCTCATGCAACCCACGAGCCGGTTACCAAGTCCGCAGTTTCGGATGGAGATAGACTTTGCATCTAATCTAGTAGCAGAAGCTACCCTGTGGGAATGCGACTTCTTGTCGCACCATA
>NZ_JASNGE010000083.1:0-2367 GCF_030164735.1 Bacillus sp. RB3 | reverse complement strand
CTGTGAGAGTAGGACGTCGCCAAGCAACTTTAAGACGAGTCAGAATGACTCGTCTTTTTTGTGTTTTATAACTTCTTTTCAAAGCTAAATATTTTGAAGTTCTGCTCATTTTTTAAAAGATTTTTGAGTACGTAGCTATATAAGTTTTATTCAATTTCTTTCGTGATTTTTGACAGGTAATTTAAGATTTTCTATTTTATTTCTTAAAGATAGAATTCATTGGTATGTTAAAATAGTACAGTTGTTTTTGATGTACTTTAATATAAGAAGATTTAAGTTAGAAAAGGAGATAATATGAAAAAGATAAGTATAATTACTATAGTAGTCTTAGTCCTGCTAGTAATCGTGTATATGTTAGTTGGAAATTATTTTTATAACTATGCATTAAATGCGAAACAAGAAAAGGAATTTTTGCAAGATAGTCCTCATTTAGTGGAAACGGTAAATGCGTCGGGAGATGTATTGGCTGCAAATGAAGAAAAGAATGCAAACTTCGTATCGAAGTATAAACCTAACACATTAACTATACGTTCTTTCGATAAATTAAATTTAAAAGGTTATGAATATATGAATGAACCATCTAGTCATAAATGGGCAATTGTAGTTCATGGATATAGTGGTAGAGCATCAGAAATGACGAAATATGTTCGTAACTTTTATGAACAAGGCTATAATGTCATAGCACCAGACCTTCGTGGGCACGGAAATAGTGAAGGGGATTATGTTGGTATGGGCTGGCATGATCGTAAAGATGTGTTAATTTGGATTCAACAAATCTTAAAGAAAGACCCTAATGCTGAAATAGCTCTATTTGGTGTTTCAATGGGCGGGGCAACTGTAATGATGACTTCAGGAGAAGATTTACCTTCTAATGTTAAAGTTATTATTGAAGATTGTGGATACTCAACTGTTATTGATGAATTTACTTATCAACTAAAAGATTTATTCCACTTACCGAAGTTTCCTGTTATGAATGCGGCAAATACGGTTACTAAATTAAGAGCTGGGTATGATTTAGAAGAGGCCTCAGCTGTAAAACAAGTAGCGAAAAGTAAAACACCTATGCTGTTCATTCATGGGGATGCTGATACATTCGTTCCTTTTGAAATGTTAGATGAAGTATATAATGCTGCAAAAGTAGAAAAAGAGAAATTAATTGTTCCAGGTGCTGGACATGGGGAAGCGGAGAAAGTAGATTCGAATAAATATTGGAATACTGTATGGAAGTTCGTAGGGAAGTATATTCCGGCATAATTAAAGTTGTTGCATTTATATAGACGATAATCGGAGGGATAATAGTTAATCCTTTTGATTATCGTTTTTTTGTTAATTAGGTATTCTGCTATAAGTGTATTTTTGTATGTACTATATGAAGGAGGTAGAGCAAAAACTTTTGAATTCCTTAATCTCAGTGCTACAATGATTGAAAACTAAAAGTTAATGAGGTGTTTCTATGAAAATTGAAGTTTGGTCAGATTTTGTATGCCCATTTTGCTATATTGGGAAACGTAGATTAGAGATGGCTTTAGAGCAATTTCCGCATAAGAAGGATGTTGAAGTTGAGTTTAAAAGTTTTGAATTAGACCAAAATGCTCCAATCTATTCTGGGACAAGTATTAATGAAGTACTTGCATCAAAGTATGGAATTAGTATTGAAGAAGCTAAGCGTAATAACGTACAGCTAGGAAATCATGCAGCTAGTATGGGTTTAAGTTTTAATTTTGATGAGATGAAGCCGACGAACACGTTTGATGCGCATCGTCTTGCGAAGTTTGCAAAGGATCAAGGAAAAGAAAAAGAGATTACGGAAAATCTACTTTTCGCATACTTCACTGAATCGAGAAATTTAAGTGATGTGGATACACTTGCTACTATCGCTGAAGTTTCAGGTTTAGATAAGCAAGAGGCTTTAAATGTTATTAATGATAAAAATGCGTATGCAAATGATGTTAGAATTGATGAAGCGATTGCTCAGCAATATCAAATTTCGGGAGTACCTTATTTTATTATTAATCAAAAGTATGCCATTTCAGGTGCACAACCACTTGAAACTTTTGTTGGTGCACTTCAGCAAGTGTGGGAAGAAGAGAATCCTGCACCTAAGTTACAAGAACTTTCTTCAGAGGGTGGAAGCGATCTTTCTTGTACTGATGGAAGTTGTTCGGCGCCGTCGAAAGAGCAATAGTTTTTATAATAGAGTAGTACCCCATAGATAGTTCTGTGGGGTGCTTGTATATAACTATAGAAGAAATACATAAGTGAAATCTATAAAATATAAAGTTTTTTAAAAAACGTATTGACGATTATACTTTAGAGGTGTAATATAGAACAAGTCGCCGATGACAATAACATCGCAAGCGACAAACT
>NZ_JASNGE010000082.1:0-2369 GCF_030164735.1 Bacillus sp. RB3 | reverse complement strand
CTCCCACCTAAAATTGGTGTTTCACACCTTCACATTTTTGAGGAAGGAGTCTTCTGTCGGAAAACGATAAATGGTTATATATAATCTAATTTCCTTAAATGTAAAAAGGAGGTAGTCAAATTCGAATGGGGAAATTTGGTTTATATTTACCTTTTTAGCTATTTTAGTAGCTGGTTATGTTGTTGTTCAATATTTCATTTTATATGGGCTTCAAACAGAACTTGTATCGAAGCTAATATATGTATCTAAATTAAGTGATTTTTGGTATATTATGTTATTTTTACATATTGCAACTAGTATATTAGCATTAGTAATTGGTCTGTTAACATTAACCACAAAATTTAGAGGGAAGAATATAAGCTGTCATCGGATGTTCGGGAGAATCTATATGATTGGTATAATATTAGGTGGCATTTCAGGATTGTACTTATCCTTTTACGCTATGGGCGGATTGATATCAAGCATTAAATACAGTTAAAAATAAAAAAATTCAAGACCATCAGAATTGGATGATCAGAAATTATTCCTTAACCTTTGCAGCAGTTACATTGCGAATTTGGCTACCATTATTTGTATTCCTATTTGGATTAGAGAAGTTTGAACTTAGTTATGCTACTATAGTGGCAACTTATTGAAGTTTTAAGTTTATAATTAATAGACAGTTTTAGTTAAGGAAATTTAAAAGCGCTGTCTTTAAAGACAGCGCTTTTAAAAAAGGGATGACAGTTAACAACTGAAGGTACCAGTATATTACCATAATTAGGATTTTAATTCCATATTTTCATGTTGATAAATAATTTATTTGCAACGTATATTAAGCATCATTCAAAATCATGTATAGGTTATAATATGAATAAATATAGTGTAGCTAAAAAATTTTAAGACACCAATTCATTGGAACGGTAAAAACTGTTTTTGGAATAGGTGTCTTTTTTGTATTGAGCAGAATATATTTTCTCAACAGGAAAAATTGTAATTATCTATAAGTATTACTTATAAGGATAATAGGAAAATAGAAATTAATAATAAAGGAGAATGCGAAATGTTAACAGTAATATCTAATAATGACCTAGCTAAAATACGCGAAGAAGATGTAGATGTAATAAGGGTAATGGCACATCCGGTTCGATTAAAAATTATAAGTGAGTTAATGCATTATAAAATGTGCAATGTTACACAGTTAACAGAAATATTAAAACTTCCACAATCCACTGTTTCACAACATTTAGCAAAGTTAAAAGGAATTGTAATCCGTGCAGAAAGAAAAGGATTAGAGATGCATTATTATATTGATAATAATAAAGCTCGTCAGATTGTAGAAATTTTAGGACTATAGGTAAATTATACGTAAAAGTTTCCTAGGTCTAAGATAAATCATATACCATCTAATCGAATTATCGCAGAGGAGTTTGGAATTAACCGTACTGTTCCAGGTGCTACCCAATACATGCAAGATCTTATTTCTATCTTTAACCAAAAAGGATGGCATAAATCATTCTATGCATTCCGTGAAGACACATGGACAGGGATGAATTATGAATTGGGAACAGGAAAATTAAAATGGGATGAAGAGGGTAAACCGATGCGTCAAGATAATTCACTCTGGGATGTAATAAAAAAAGATCTACAAACGCATAAATAGTTTAGATTGTTAGGGTTAAGGACTAAATGTAAGCATCTAATTCAAATAGAATTAGATGCTTTTTATTTCAAAAAAATGTGGTCGTAATTGTTTAAACCTTTAAAGTGAAAAAAGTTTTATGAATTTTTTGTGAGATCCCAACCCTTAAATGTTGAAATTTATTTACTTATTTCTCCATTTGGATATATTTCTCCAATTGGATGGAAGTTTAGAATACAGAATCAAAACATAATAGGCTGTTATCGATGAGTTTATCGTAAAGTTGTTATTTAATGTGTCATCAAATAACATTTATATACAATAATACATAAAGAAAAGGAGATATATATATAAATATAGAGTAATAGACACAACTTAAATAGTATAAATAGTTTAGATTGTAAAAACATGAAGAAGAAAACAAAAAATCCTTAAGAGTACTAAGGAAAAATGAGGGAGATAATATGGGGAATAATTCAAAACATAAAACTAGAAAAATACTTGCAGCTACTGCTACAGTAACTATGCTTGCGACTGGAATGATTTCTTCATCAGATGTCTTTGCGGAGCAAAAGGAGCAGCAAAAAAAATTATCGACATCACCGCAAAGTGAAAAGTCAGTTAAATCAGAAAATAGAACATTTACAGTCCCAGGAAAAGGAGATGTTGAGGTACTAAAACAACAGGAAAGAAAAAGTATGGCATTTAGTCCATATGAACCAACTGGTTTATATGCAAAGCCAAATGA
>NZ_JASNGE010000081.1:0-2551 GCF_030164735.1 Bacillus sp. RB3 | reverse complement strand
GTTCCCGTCAAAGTAGGAGATTATATTGAGTTTACTCATATAGAGGGAGAAGCACAAAAGGAAAAGACACGCGCTACACTTACTAATCTTGATAATAGTAAACAGGAATATATAGGGAAGAAAAGAATATATCAGGTTACCTCTATGGGATTATTAATAAAGTCATAGAGGTAACCTTAAAACTTAAATTGTAAATTTATATATTATATTAAAATCTTAACTATTATATGCATTAAACAATGCTCAAGAGAAAATAGATTGGCGGGTAAAGTATGAACATATTCAAAGGGTTTCTAATTGCTTCAATTGCAATGACAACATTCTTAGGAACAGATCAAATACTACCAGATGATAGTATTCATAATAAAGTTTATGCGGAGTCCTATAATGCTACAAACAAAGAAACTGATTCTAATAAAAGAGATTCACAGGAGGGACAATTAATTGTAAAGTTTAAAAATGAAATGGACTTACCTTATGAAGATGGCATTGAGAAACGAATAAAAAATGGTAATTATGATAATAATTTAAAGAAGTTATTTTCCGAAAATACGGAACTTACTTTGAATCGCCTGTTTTCATCTGTAAATCCGATAGAGATTGAAAAGTTATCATTACATTCTAAATCATTTGCTAATCAATCAGCTGAAAATTTATTAAATTATTATATTGTACAAGCTCCTAATAATATAGAAATAGAATTATTGTTGAAAAAATTTGAAACATCACCTCTTGTAGAGGAGGCCTATATACAAGAAAAACAAATCTTAACACCCCCTGAAGTACAATTACCAGGTTTATCTGTTAATCCATACGATGATCCTAGATTTAAAAATCAAGGATATCTTGAAGCGGCACCAAAGGGAATTAATGCCTCGCATGCTTGGAGCATTAAAGGTGGTGACGGGAAAGGTACAACTTTTGTGGATATGGAATATGGGTGGTTATTGAACCATGAGGATTTAGTCAATCAAAATATAAAGCTTTTGTCTGGACAAAATATAAGTCAGCATAGAGCTCACGGTACTTCTGTATTAGGAATTGTTTCATCCGAAGATAATCAAATTGGAAATATTGGAATTGCACCAAAAGCAAATGTAAAAGTAATATCCCAAATTAGGGATAATGGAACTTATAATACAGCGGATGCTATTTTAAGTGCTGTACATAATTTACAAGCGGGAGATATTCTTTTATTAGAGGCACAAGCTTCGTATGATGGGTATGGGGATAAATATTTACCTGTAGAAGTACATCCAGATATTTTTGATGCAATTCGTGTTGGTGCAGATAAAGGGATTATTATTATAGAAGCTGGCGCAAATGGTTCAAACGACTTAGATAATTTTAAAGATCGTAATGGAAAAAAGATCTTAAATCGAAATAGTCCAGACTTCAAGGATTCAGGTGCTATTATGGTTGGGGCGGGATCATCAACTGTTCCACATAAACGTTTATGGTTTTCAAATTATGGAAGTCGATTAGATGTATATGGATGGGGAGAAAATGTTGATACAACATCAGCAAATCCAAGTCAAAATACTACAAATTTATATACATCAACATTTAGTGGAACATCAAGTGCTTCACCAATTATTGCTGGAGCAGCAACTTCGATTCAAGGTATTGCTAAAGAACATCGAGGTTCTCCTTATACACCAGCCGAATTAAGAAATATCCTAAGTAATCCAAATACAGGAACAAAATCTCAAGATCCGTGGAATGATAGAATAGGTGTTTTACCTGATCTAAAATCTATATTAGATAACTTAGGCTTTAATTCAGATATACCGAGCTCTTCTAGTATTTTAGAAGGAAAGCAGTTTGCATGGTCGCTGAAAGGGATTGGAGATTTTGAATTTGCAAAAGTAAATTTAAATAAATCAACAGAAGAAATGCAAATTGATTTAAAAGCAGGTGTACCACATAACTACTTTGATAGTACATATGCAAGTATTAAAGTACAAAATGCATCAGGGAAAGTAGTATACAATAAAGACATTTATGGAAACAAACAACAAAATGCTGAATCGCAAAAAGTCTCAGTCAAAGTAGGAGATTATATTGAGTTAACACATCTAGAAGGTGTGCATAGAGCTACTCTCACAAATGTAGATAATAGTAAACAAGAGAGCTTTGGAAAAAAAGCCATATACGAAGTTACAAAAGAAGGCCTGAAGAAAGTAGAAAAAATGCCAGAAGCAACAATTCTAGATGGAAATCAATTTGCTTGGTCGCTAAAAGGAATCAGTGATTTTGAGTTTGCTAAAATCAATTTCAATAAGTCGACAGAAGAAATGCAAGTTGATTTAAAATCAGGCATACCACATCATTATTTTAATGAAACATATGCGAGTATTAAAGTACAAAATGCATCAGGGAAAGTAGTATACAATAAGGATATTTACGGAAACAAACAACAAAATGCTGAATCGCAAAAAGTTTCAGTCAAAGTAGGAGATTATATAGAGTTAACACATCAAGAAGGTGTGCATAGAGCTACTCTCACAAATGTAGATAATAGTAAACAAGAGAGTTTTGGAAAAAAAGC
>NZ_JASNGE010000080.1:0-2681 GCF_030164735.1 Bacillus sp. RB3 | reverse complement strand
GGTGCGACACGTTCCTAAGTGAAAAGCTTAGGCATTGTCGAACTTACAGTTCAACAGTGAACTGTCATTCCAAGAAGTCAAATGATAGGGTAACGCCTTGAAGGGCTTCCTTTAATACTCCGACATGCAGTGAAGTTAGCAAGAGCTGAACTGTATGAAGCTCGGTGAAGTCGGTTGAGAGTTACCGTAATCCTATAGGATACGAAAGTCACTCAGAGGTGGGTGATGTAACCTATAAATCGGAAGTCTATAAATTACCTATGGTTAGTATGCACTATGAACCAATTGAGTATGGGATGTGCGGACGAATCTCTGATGGTACGGGTCTATATCGGAAGTAAGTCGAAAGGCTTACTGACACAATTAGTGTCGCTACTGTGGATGAGTAAAACTCGCCTTTATGAAAGTCCATATATTGTTACAGGCAATATCAAGGTAGCAGGCTCATAGGAGAAACCTAACGGTATATGTACAGATAGGAATGACGGAACGTGGTAAGCTGTCAACACGGAGGGCTTGCTTCCGATGAAGTGGTTCTAGGGAAAACAATTGTAAATTGTATAACCTAGGTTTATGACAGTGAAAGTGGTGGCACAGTACCTATGAAACGTGTAATGAACGTGGAGGGATAGCCACTAGTCGATTGAAAACTGACTGTTACTTATGGTTGACATGGTTTCGAGTAAGACTAAAGAGATGTAAACCTCCAGTAAATAAGGGGAGGTTACAGCCCATGTTAAAGAAAACTAAACTAAGGCACAGTGAATATTACGACATGCAAACAAAGTATGATGAGTTATATTCTAATAGCCTTAATGGTAACAATTTCTATAAATTAATTGATATTATCGGTTCGGAAGAAAATATTAGATTAGCATACCGCAACATCAAAACTAATAAGGGGAGTAACACGGCTGGAGTTGACAACTTAACCATTAAAGATATTTGGCACCTAAACGATACAGAGATTGTTCATGAAGTTAGAAAACGATTAAATAACTATCAACCACAAGCAGTTAAAAGAGTTCTTATCCCAAAAGAGGGCAGTGATAAGAAACGACCCCTCGGGATTCCAACAATTTGGGACAGATTAGTACAACAATCTATCCTCCAAGTATTGGAACCTATTTGTGAAGCTAAGTTTCATAACCATAGTTATGGGTTTAGACCGAACAGAAGTACACACCATGCACTCAGTAGAGTTGTAAGCCTTATTAACATAGGTCACCAACACTACTGTGTTGATATTGACATTAAGGGGTTCTTTGATAATGTATGCCACAAAAAGCTATTAAGGCAAATGTGGACTTTGGGAATAAGAGACAAATCGCTTCTATGTGTTATTTCAAAAATCCTTAAATCAGAGATAGAAGGAGAGGGTATTCCCAATAAGGGTACTCCGCAAGGAGGAATTATTTCTCCTTTACTTTCCAACATTGTTCTAAATGAACTTGATTGGTGGATAAGTAGCCAATGGGAAACTTACAAACCTCACAGAATATCTACTCGGCATTTAGGGTTTCGACAATATGCTAGGAAGTACACGAATCTAAAATGTGGTTATGTAGTGAGATACGCGGATGACTTCAAAATTATGTGTCGGACTTATGATGAAGCACAACGCTTTTATCATGCGACAGTTGATTTTCTCAAATCCCGTTTGGGATTAGAAATTAACGCCAAAAAGTCCAAAGTGGTTAATCTCAAGAAAAACTCGTCAGATTTCCTTGGATTCAAAATCAAAGTGGTTAAACAAGGTAAAGCTAAATTTGGATATATTGCAAAAACCAGTATGTCCCATAAAGCTATTACAAAAGCTAAAAGACAACTAAAAGAACGGATCAAAGGAATTCAAAAGGAGCCCACTTCAGAGAAAGTTACTCAATTTAATTCAACCCTTCTTGGTATACAAAATTACTTTAAATATGCGGTTACAATTTACATGGATTTAACGGAGGTTAACTACTCTCTGCGAAGAGTCATGAGAACCAGACTTAGAAACAATATGAAGCACATGAAGTTCTGTGAAACATCTGTGAATTTTAAAAGGAAGACCAAAGGAATACAACCCAACTCTAAGATTTACGTTGTACAGAACACTCCACTCTTACCAGTTACAGGAATACATCATAAAAACCCGTGGAATTTCTCGCAGGTTATCTGTAACTATACGGAAACGGGGCGTAATAAAGTACATAGTAATCTTAAGGCAATACCTAAGGATGTTCTCAACCAAGTTATGAGGACTTATTCGAAGAATAAAAGTATTGAGTACAACGATAATAGGATATCAAAATACGTTGCTCAATATGGTAAGTGTTATGTAACTGGTGAGGAAATTGGTATTGAACGTGTTCATTGTCATCACATTGTTCCCGTTAAACAAGGTGGGGATGACAAGTACAACAACTTGGTAATTGTAGATTGGTTTATACACAAACTGATTCACATGACGAATCTTAATAAGATTACACATTACCTTCGGTCTTTTAACCTTAATAAGAAACAAATGGATAAACTGAATGTGCTAAGAACTAAAGCTGGAAATGAACCGATAGTAACATAATTTGATTTAAAAGTCAGTTGGAAACGATGGAACGCCGTATGCTAGGAAACTAGCACGTACGGTGTGAGGTGGGGGAAAAGGTGGAGATTGCATCAAAGCCTTACCTATCATCATA